>JAEYWB010000209.1 GCA_023429275.1 Planctomycetota bacterium | reverse complement strand
CATCGTGACGCGGCAGGTCTTTGTGGAGACGCTCGGCGATGAGGAGAGGTTAGAGGATTCCCGCGAGCGGCGGCGAATTGCGAACGGACTGAGCATGCGTGCCACTTGTCCTCGCGACCTGCCGGTCACAAGGCGTGCGTCATCCTGTCACAATTTCCACGAAAATGGATTCCATTATACAGAACAGAATTGACAGTATCCCAGCCGTTCTTACAGTGATGCCTTGAGTTGCGTCTGACGCGACTTTCCATCGGCACCACATCTGGGTCGCAGCCCGCGGGTTCTCCCGCGGCGAAAAGTTTTCTGGCACAGGACGTGCAATCCGCATCGGAAATGATATCCCGCAATATCATTCGTGATATCGCGTGATAGTTCATCCCAGCTGATTACGGAATGCCCAGCGAATTCTCATCCCCGCCCGTTCGCATGGTCGACATCGCCCGCAAGGCCGGTGTCTCGCGCATGGCGGTCTCCGCCGTCCTGATGGGAACAGGAAACGGGCGAGTTCGGGTCTCTGCCCAGACGGCGCAGAGAATTCGCGAGATTGCCGAGGAGCATGGATTCCGCCCGAATCCCGCGGCTCAGCAGCTTGCCGGACGCAGCAGCGGAATCATCGCCGTCGTCGCAAACAACTGGCAGAACTATCTCACCCAGCATGCCCTCGCCTGGCTGCACGATGCCGCCGTCGAAGCGGGAACGCGGGTCATGGCCCAGTTCTGCCCTGGCGACATCGCTCCTCTCCTGTCGCTCCTCCGGGACGTTCGAGCGGGCTGGATCGAAGGGATCGTCTACATCGCCTACGAGAACGAACAGCAGTGGCCCGAAGTCGCGGACCTGTTCCGCACGGTCCCTTCGGCGGTCGTCGCGATCGGCGATGTCTGCGACCCGGACGTCTCGTCCGTGATCAGCGACGTCGAAGCGGGGGCGAGGGCCTCCATGGCTCACCTTCGCGACCACGGCCGGTCCCGTCCGGTCTTCCTGACGGAAGAAGTGAAATCGGCCGCATTCCGCCAGCGGCGGGAGGTTTACCTCCGGACGGCCGCGGAGCTCGGCATGTCGTTCGACGACAGCCGGATCATCCTGGAAACCAAGGACTGGCGGCTTTCGGACCCGGCGTTTTACGAACGGTTCGACACCCTCGCGCGGAAGATCGTCGACGGTCTCGGCGCGGACTCGCTCCTTTGTGACACCGACTTCAATGCCTGCGGGCTGATCCGCGCCTTCCGCCGGATTGGCGTCCGCGTCCCCGAGCAGATCTCCGTGATCGGCTGGGGCAACCTTCAGTTTGCGGGAATCCTGGATCCGCCTCTCACGACGGTCTCACTGGAGCTCCCGACACTCCTGACGCGCGCCGTCGAGCGCATCCGCCGCGCGAAAGAGTACGACCCCCAGGACAGGATCGAACGGGTGGAAACCCGGCTCGTCGTCCGCGAGTCGTCCGCAACGGTACTGACTTGATTCCGGGCAGCGTCCGCCCGTGACTGCCACTCCTTCGGCTGACGGCCGAAGAAGGTGCGTCGATATCGCCTGATCTTGCCCTTTCGTCTCCATGGAGTTCCGTCCCATGTTGCCACGTCATTCCGTCCGGCCCCGCCGCGGCTTCACGCTCATCGAACTCCTGGTCGTCATCGCGATCATCGCCGTCCTCGTGGCGATCCTTCTTCCGGCCGTTCAGCAGGCCCGTGAAGCGGCCCGGGCCAGCCAGTGCCGCAACAACCTCAAGCAGCTCGGCATCGCCCTTCACAGCTATGTCGAAATCCACAGCTCCTTCCCGCCGGGCAACGTCGCGATCGATTCCGCCGGCCGCCGCGGGGCGTCGTGGATGGTGCAGATCCTCCCGCAGCTCGAACAGCAGGGGGCCTACAACAAGATCACCTTCAACGACACCGACTGGACGATGCAGTCGGATCGCACGAACCGCAACTGGGAGGTGACGAACTCCCTCCGGGTGCAGACCTTCCTCTGCCCGTCGAGCGCGATGCCGAAGACCCGCACGCAGAACACGAACGCGTCGACGCAGGCCCTCGGAGCCCCGGCGTCCATCACGTATCAGCTGGCGAACTACGTCGGCATCGCCGGGTCCTACAACGACATGTCAACCGGCAACTGCTGCCCGGTTCCGAGCACCTGGACCGGCTACTACCGCTCGAACTACAACGGCGTGATCGTCGCTTCGAACGGGACCTATGCAGAAGCCCGGCCGGCCCGGCTGGTCGACATCGTTGACGGCACATCGAACACGGCGATGGTCGGCGCGCAGTCTCAGTACAACATCGACGTCTCGACCGGCACGTTCACCAAGGACTGGCGGGCCTCCAATCACGACGGCGGTCCCTGGGCCGGCGGCGAAGGTGGAGACACCGGCTGGTGGCTCAACATGACTGTCGTCCGCTCGCCGATCAACGATAAGTCCGGGGTCAACGGCAACGAGAATCCCTGGTACCGCCATACGCGGATCCTCTCTCCCCACACAGGGGGGGCGCACCTCCTGTTCGGCGACGGCTCGGTCCGGTTCCTCTCCGAGAACATGGACTCGTCGCAGTTCTTCCGGATGTGCCAGCGGAACGACAACCGCGCTGTGACGATCGACTGAAATGAGCGTCGCGCCGCTGCCTGCAGGCGGCGGCGCTTCCTTTCCCCACCTGCTCGAAAGGCTGCGAACGGCAGCCTGAGGAATGGTTCTCCGATGTTTGCCCGATCCCTCCTCCTCTCCCTCGGCCTCGCCCTGCTGGGCGCCGGTTGCGGCCCGGCTTCGACCCCCAAGGACAAGCCCGCCCTGGCCCCCGTGAAGGGAAAACTGCTCCAGGACGGTAAGCCCCTCGCGGACGCCTACGTCGAGTTCCTGCCCGACAGCGGCGCCCCTTCGACCGGCCGCAGCGATGCCAGCGGCGAGTTCACGCTGACCTACACCGACGGCTCCGAGGGGGCCAAGATCGGCCCTCACAAGGTCAAGGTCACCGTCGGCGGGATCGTCTCCCCGACGGGGGGCGGAGGAGAACCGACCCCCAAGACCGCCAGGCCCCCCGCGCCGCCCGTGCTGTATGTGCTCCCTGATCCCGTGACGGTCGCGCCCGGCCCGAACAGCCTCGACCTGACTGTCCCCCTCAAGGGACAGCCCGGCTGACCCGCCGACCGACGGATGGATCGGTCGCTCCCCCGCGTCACCGCGACGTTCCGGGCCACACCCGTTCGTGCCCGCTCGTGCGCGCGAGCTCCCGAACCTGACAACAGTCCCCTACTCTCCCCGCTCCTTCCGGAATCCGACCCATGTCCCGCCGTCGTGGCTTCACGCTGATCGAGCTCCTTGTCGTCATCGCCATCATCGCGGTCCTCGTCGCGATCCTGCTCCCTGCCGTACAGCAGGCCCGCGAGGCCGCCCGGGCTTCCACCTGCCGGAACAACCTCAAGCAGCTGAGCCTCGCGACTCACAACTATCACGAGCAGTTCGGGATGTTCCCGATCGCGAACTTCGTTGCGACCGGCTCCGGAGCCAGCTTGAACCGTTCGGCGTCGGTGTTCGTGCGGCTGCTGCCGTTCATCGACCAGGGGGCCGCCTACAACAAGATGGTGTTCGAGGGGACCGACTTCTACGGAAACAGCGGGACCGACCGGAACTGGCAGGTCAAACGCGACCTCCGGGTGCCGATCGTCCAGTGCCCGTCGAGCGACCTGCCGCAGACCCGTTCCGACACGACCTCTTCGGGAACGCAGGGACTCGGCGCGCCGGCGACGATCGATGTCCAGACGGCCAACTACGCCGGCATCTGCGGCGCCTACAGCACACCGGACGGCTCCGCCTCGACCGAACGGATGTGGACCGGCTACGGAATGTTCGTCGCCAACGGAGTCATCACCCCGGCGATCGACGGTCCGACCTTCAGCGGAACGACCTACGGCGAACGTCCGAAGCCGGTCACGATGGCGCTGATCACGGACGGAACCTCGAACACGGCGATGTTCGGCGAACAGGGACGGCGGATGCGTCCGGCCGGCACCGGGACCACGCCCACCGACATGCGGGCTTCAAACATTCCCGGAGGAGCCTGGAGCGGAGGCTCGAATGTGACGTCGACGATCGGCAACTACACCTCTCCCCGGACTCCTGCGGTCATCAACTGGGACGATCCTTCCCAGAGCATCGTCGGGGTGAACTCGAACAGTAACGCCGGACAGCTCCACTCGGTCTTCAGCTCGACGCACGTCGGGGGCGCGCACTTCGGCATGGCGGACGGCGCGGTCAAGTTCGTTTCCGAAAGCATCAATGGCTCGCTGCTGAACGGTGCGTGCCAGAGAAACGACGGCTGGAGGATAGGCGAGTTCTAGCCCACGCGCCCACGCAATCCGCAGAGCCGCCGGAACGCGCCCGCGTCCGGCTCCGACCGGTGCATGGGCCGGTGGTCAACAGCGCCGACCGGCCTCGAGGCCCTGCCGGGCAACCGCTTCGCTCCTCCTTCATCCCTGTGCCCGCCGGATGCCTCCGAGCCGGAGGAGTCCGCTCCCCTTCCATCCTCCCCGCTTCCGATCGATGACACGCCTTCACGCCTCCGCCCTGCTCCTCGCCACCCTCCTCGCCGGCTGCGGCGGAGGAGAACAGCTTCCCGAAATGGGGACTGTCACCGGTCAGGTGACCGACAAGGGGAAGCCCATCGCCATGGCGATGGTCGTGTTCAACCCGGTCGAGCGGCAGGCGGTCCCCTCCTCGGCTCAGACGGATGCCGAGGGGCGGTATACGCTTCACTACAAGAACGGTGACGTCGGCGCGGTCGTCGGTCAGCACAAGGTGGAGGTCCAGACCGGCGGCGTGTCGGCCGATCCGGCAAAGCCCGCCCCCCCGCCGAAGACCTATGCCGTCGCCGACGAGAAGTCGGTCACGGCCGGGGAGAACAAGTTCGACTTCGACATCTCCACGCTCGGCAAGCCGCGCGAGTAGGCCGGCTCGTTCGCGGGCCCCCGGCGACGGGATCACGCCGCATGAGCGTCCGGTGACTGTGACGCGACGGCGTCGGCCCGCTGCGGGGCGGGACGCTCGGTAAGCAGAGTCTCGAGCTCGACCACCAGCCCGCGGATGATCGCTTCGGCTTCGAGTTTTTCATCGCGCCAGCGATCGCGGGCTGCGATCCAGACCGCTTCGCCGGCGTGATGCTGACCCCGCTCGCGGATGAGACACGCCTCGCGGACTTCGATGTTCGCCTCGCGCCGCTCCAGGGCGGCGAGCGTGCTGTCCCGCTCCGCGCGGAGTGCGGACCGTTCTTCGTTGAGGTCGCCGAGAAGCCTGGCGACCTCGCTCCTCTGTTCGTCGATTGCCTTGCGGACCTGATCGAACTGCCTCGAGAGCGTCACCCGGGCGGCGTCGACCCGTTCCAGGGCGGCCGGAGCCCCCAGCTCCGCGCGAAGCTGAGCGAGTGCTTCCTCGATGACCGCCCGCATCTCGAGGTTCTCGAGGTGCGTCGCCTCGAGCTCCTGCTGGAATTCGTCGAGCTCCCGCTGCCGCGACTCGATCGTCTCGAGCTGGCCGGCAACGACCTCCTGCTGTTCTTCGAGCGTCGCCTGCCGGCGATCAAGTTCACCTCGCCGCCGGGCCTCCTCCGCCTCGAGCTCGGCGCGACGACGGATCAGTTCCTCGTCCGCCGACCGCCGGGCCTGGTGCAGAAGGAGCCGCTCCTCGTCGGACGCCTTCTCCCGCTCCTCGAGCAGATCGCGGAACCGCTGCACATGGGCGAGTCGCAGCCGGATCGACTCCTCGACCTGCACGCTCCAGACCCGCAGCCCCTGGCGTTCCATTTCGAGCTCGCTCTTCTGCGCAGCGACTTCGTGCCGCAGACGCTTGAGATGCTCTTCGTGGAAACGGGTCCGCTTCTCGAGGTCGTTCTCCCGGCGGGTCACCTCCGTCTCGCGGCGATCGATCACCTTTTCGCGTTCCTCGACCGCTCCGAGCCGCTCGGCCCGCTCCCGATCGAGGTCGGACCGCTCACGGGCGATCGCTTCCTCCTGCTCGGCACGGGAGTCCGCCAGCGCCTGGCGCTGCGCGGCCAGCTCCCCCCGCTCGGCGGCGAGCTCGGCCTCGATCCCCTGTTTCATCGCGCCGCGTTCGGCCGCGAGGGCTTCGATCTGGCGGGCGATTTCGAGCTCGCGCTCCTGGAGCGACGCGAGCTGCTTCTCGCAGCTCTGCTCCCGCTCGACGAGCCGCCGCTCGGTGACGCGGAGCTCCCGCTCGCGCTTCTGCGCTTCGTCGGTGAATTGCTGACTCCAGATCCGGAGCGACCTCGCCTCCTGGTCGAGCGTCGCGAGCTGGTCCTTGAGGGTCTGCTCGCGGCGGTCGAGCTCGGCGAGCTGCGTCCGCAGGTGCTCCATGACCCGGCCGGCCTGGGCGAGCGTCTGTTCGTCGCGGCGGACGGGGCGTTCAACGGGGAACCGGGGCCGGGAGAATCCGGCCGTCTCCTGCGAGGCTCCGTGGATGACTTCGCTCATGGTGCGGAAATCCTTTTCCGGCGAACCTGACCGACGTCGCTCACTCGCGGCACGCCTCGGAAAACGACAATCCCGGACTGACAATCGGCCGGTGAGGGCCGTCGTCAATCCGGGACGGTTTTCGGAGCGAGCGCCGCGCGGTTCAGGCGACGTGCTTGTTGATCATGTTCTTGATCTGCTCTTTCGACCCGGCGCCCTTCATGCGGTCCACAATCTGACCGTCCTTGAAGAGCATCAGGGCCGGAATCCCGTCAATGCGGTATTGGACCGCCGACTGGCGGTTCTTGTCCACATCGACCTTGACGACCTTGAGTTTACCGGCGTACTCGGTCGCGAGGGCGTCGATCGTGGGAGCGAGCATCAGGCAGGGACCGCACCAGGTCGCCCAGAAATCGACGAGAACCGGGGTGGAGCTGTCGAGGACTTCGGCCTGAAAGACTGCGTCAGAGACGTCGTGAACGTTGCCTGCCATGATCTGGAACTCCCATGCGTGTCGGACGACTCGCCGCACATCAGGCGGCGGCGAGGGGCGGCACTGTTTTGAACTGGAACGTGTTGAACTGGAACGTGTTGAACGGAAATGTGTGAACTGTCAGGGAATTGCTTGGCGAAGTGCCTGGAACTGTCCCGGTGACACTGCGGGGCGAAACTCAACCGCGGACCTGATCCGCTTCCCCGGAACCCATCATCGGCGGAGGGCCGGCCTGGATTTCATTCGGGTGCGAAATTATTGAACAGCCTCTCCAGGGTGTCAACAACCGGCAGGGATTGCCGAAAGCGTGCAAGATCCGTCTTCGAAAAGGGTTGCGAGCGGAAAGCGTGTCCGATCCGGGAATCTCCTCCCAGTGTCGACACCCGAAAAACCGCGGCAGGAAAGAGCGTCCGCTCGGTCCGCTTCCAATCTCAAGGCCGCCATCGCAGGTCGAGCTCGTCAGCCGGCATCCGCTGGGGGCCGGGTCGCGCCCACTGTTCGTTTCCCGCCGAGGAGCGGCCACATCCAGATGCCGGATGCGATCGCGCGCCGGCTTACGGGGGATTAACGACTCGGTCGCTCCTCTCTCCCGGTCGCTGTGGTGTGAGTCACCTGGGGATGGATGATCTGTGCGATCTGCGCTTCCTCGCAGGCCGCAGTCGACGGTACGCAGAAGCTGTGGGTTTTTCACACATGGTTCACGTGAACGACGGCCTCCCGCTGGCCCCTCGAACGACGACTGACGAGAGAAGCGAGATTCGTTTCACATGGGGGACCATCCGGCGGCACGAAGTGCCGCGGTCCTGTGACTCACTACGTCCGGCCGCTCCGTCGACGGTATGATGAAACCGAGCACCACGGTCGCCAGAGGGAACAGGCCATGCGAATCGCGCTCGGATCGGATCATGCCGGCTTTGACTACAAGCAGCGGCTGAAGCTGCTCCTGATCGAGTCGGGGCACGTCGTGGCGGACTTCGGAACCTATTCCGACCAGACGGTCGACTATCCCCGCTGGATCCGTCCGGTGGCGGAGGCGGTCGCGGCGGGGGACTACGAACGGGGGATCGTCCTCGGCGGGAGCGGGAATGGCGAGGCGATCGTCGCGAACCGCGTTCCCGGGATCCGCTGCACCCTCTGCTGGAATGTCGAGTCCGCGCGCTACGGCCGTCAGCACAACGACGCCAACATGCTCTCGCTCGGGCAGCGGCTCCTCGACTTCGAAGAAGCGCAGCAGATCGTCGAGGTCTGGCTCGAAACCCCCTTCCAGGGGGGCCGGCACGCCCGTCGCATCCGGCAGATCGACCGCCCGCGCCCGTCGCGCCGGCCGCATCCGGAGAACGGCGAACTCCCGCACCGGACGGAGATGATCGAGTCCGCCGCGTTCCTCTGCCAGGCGTGCGGCGAGGAGTTTTCGATTCCGATCGACCTGTCGGCCGGGCATATGCAGGAGTTCGTCGAAGAGTGCCCGGTCTGCTGCCACGAGAATCCGGTCGTCGTCTCGATCGACGGCGAGGGAGACGTCGTGGTCCGGGGTGATTCGGGCGTCGAGTAGCAATCCCTTCCGTCTCGCTGAACGGACGGACGTCACGACGCTACGCGATCAGGTCGTGGATCACATGCCCGTGCACGTCCGTCAGCCGGCGATCAATGCCGTTGTGGCGGAACGTCAGCCGGGTGTGGTCGATGCCAAGCTGGTGCAGGATCGTCGCGTGCAGGTCGTACACGAGGGTCGGGCGCTCGCGGATGAGCGGCTTGTAGCCCCACTGATCGCTCTCGCCGACCGTCGCTCCTCCCTTGATCCCGCCGCCGCAAAGCCAGTTGGTGAAGCAGTACGGGTTGTGATCGCGTCCCTTGCCCCCCTGGCTCGACGGCATCCGGCCGAACTCGGTCGTCCAGAGGATCAGGGTGTCATCGAGCATTCCCCGCTGCTTGAGGTCCTGGATGAGCGCCGCCGCTCCGCGGGCCATTCCGCCGGCGAGAGGGCCATGGTCCCGCGCGACGTCCTCGTGCGAATCCCAGTTCCGCCTCGGGAAGCCGTTGTCGTTGCCGCTCCAGATCTGGACGAACCGGACGCCGCGCTCGAGCAGCCGCCGGGCCACGAGACATTTTCGACCGAAGTAGACGGTCTCTTCCGGTGTGTTGATCTCCGCGGGGAACGATGCCGGGATGTGATCGAGCCCGTACATCCGCAGGATGTGCTCGGGCTCTTTCGAGAGGTCCAGGGCCTCAGGAGCGGCCAGTTGCATCCGCGCCGCGAGTTCGTAGCTCCGGATGCGGGCCTCGAGCCGCGAATCTCCCGGATGCTCCTCGGCATGCTGGCGATTGAGCCGGGCCATGAGGGCCTGGGCGTCCGCCTCACTCTTGCGGGAAATGAAGTCGCCGCGGCGCCCCGGGACGAGGTCGGTGATCGGCGGCTCGCGGCCGGGATAGATCATCGTTCCGGCATGCTGCGCGGGGAGGAACGCCGAGTCCCAGTTCTTCGGCCCGTTGGAGGCGAAACCGCGATGATCGGGCAGAACGACAAAGGTCGGCAGATTCTCGTTGAGGCTCCCCAGGCCGTAACTGACCCACGTTCCCATGCCGGGGAACCCGGGACTCTGGAACCCGGTCGCCTGCAGGTACGTCGCCTGGCTGTGAACACCGGTCTTGCCGACGACGTTGTGAACGAACGCCATGTCGTCGACGCACGCCCCGAGGTCGGCGACGGCATCACTCAGCAGTTTGCCGCACTGGCCGTACGGGCGGAACTCCCACTGCGGCCGCATCCAGGGGCCGAGGCCGTTCTGGAAGGCCTCGACCGGCTCGCCGAAGTCCGATGGCTGACCGTCGCGTTTGGCGAGCTCGGGCTTGTAGTCAAACAGGTCGACGGCGCTCGCGGCGCCCGCCATGAACATCTGCACGACCCGCTTCGCCCGCGGCGGCGTCTGCGGGAATTTTTCGATCGAGCCCGGTGCCGCGAGGAGTCCATCGCGAAAGAGGAGCGAGGCGAGCGCGAGGCCTCCGAACCCGCCTCCGGCGGTCTGCAGAAACTCGCGTCGTGAACCCGCCATCATGAGTCTCTCCCGG
>JAEYWB010000880.1 GCA_023429275.1 Planctomycetota bacterium | reverse complement strand
GCGACGGTCACGCCGATCGCTCCGGCCTCGAGCTCGCGTCGGGCAATGTCCGGGCACTTGTGCCCCCTGGCATGCGGTCGCCAGGCCTTTTCATTCTGCCGGAGAAGGCCCGCAATCGCGCCGATGTTGGCATCCATCTTCTCCAGATGCACGCAGAGAGCAGGCGTATCGAGCTCGGTGTAGGGACGCTCGATGACCGATGCGATGTCCGGGTCTCGGGAAGCGATATCCATGAAGCGTCACTATCCGCGGCGGGGAAACGAGGACCTTCACACATAGCATGTGCTCGGGGAAGAGCGAAGCCAAAGACCAGACCACCGGAAGCCCCTTGCGGAGCCGCCGGTGGTCATGGCGTTTCGTTGCTGATCTGTCGCTTTCCGCGAGCCGGGGCACCTCGGACTGTCAGCCCTGTTGATTTCGAGGCGCGTTCGCCGCGGGAGGCCCGGCCATGCTCTACTGCTGGTAGATCGGGGTCGGGCAAACCGGCTGCGGCGGGCAGATGATGGGAGCTGGCGGACAGACGATCGGAGCCGATGTCGTCGGCAGGTATTGCACTTCGGGAGCAGGGCACGGAAGGACCGGCGGCGCCACCGGCGGGCAGACAGGCGTCACCACGGGGGCCGGGACGGCCTGAACCGGAGCCGTCTCGCGGCAGGTGCTGAACGTGACGACGTCTGCTTCGCACGCCTCCCCCTTTTGATTGAAGCAGGAGCCGGCGGTCCAGGCCTTGCAGCCGCCGCAGCCGTAGCTCTTCCGGGCCCGGAACCCGCTGAAGTAGTAGGACTGATCGAGAGACCGCATCGCTGCGGCGATGTCGGTGAACTCTCCCGCGACGGAGTCCCGTACGAGGGTCAGCCCCGTGATGAGGCCAAGAACGCAGAGGGTCCCGATCAGGACCAGTTCCGCGGAGATGATAAAGCCACGTTCGTCGTTCCACAGGGCGCGCAGCTGGCGCATGACAGACTCCAAGTAGGTGCGGCGCCGGCGCGGCGAAGAAGCAGGAACCGTTCGCAGATGCGAAGTCGAGACGTCCCGGAAAAGCGGAACCGAGAGACTCCGGGCAAGACTGAAAGTTGAGCCCGCAGAGGCTCACACGCTCTCCCGGGCCGAAGCCCACCCGCGGCCGACACGGTCGCGGGGCGGAAAACATGGGGACTGTTCAGTCTTGCCACGGAACAACGGCTTTAGGCCGCCGCATGGCGGTGTCTCAGGTCGCCACACACGCTCTCGAAGGCCGCCCGACGCGGGCGACCGGATGGTCCAGTGCTGCTCCGGCTAAAACAGGTTGAAATTCCTGGCATCCCTGCAACCGTTGCCATCCTGACAACCGTCACAGATGGCACGACCCGTACCATCCGACGGGCTGTGGAATAGCCGATTCGGCAGAAGTCGCGACCACAGAAGTCTTTACATTCCGCACACGGATTGTGCGGGTTGTGACGGCTGTAGCGGGCATGTTCAGGACCTTGAACAACCGCCAACCCGGAGCGTTCAGAAGCCGTAGCAACAGGCCCGACACAGACGGCCGACTCCGCGCGGAGCGGGAAGGGACTCGTTAGGATCCGCCCCCCATGGCCGACCAGCCCTCATCTCCCGACCTGACCCGCCTCGCCGCGTACGACTACGCCCTGCCTCCGGAGCTGATCGCCCACCACCCTCCGGCCGAGCGGGATGGGGCCCGGCTGCTCGTTGTCGACCGGACAGCCCAGTCGATCTCACACGCCGCCTTTCCGGATGTCGTCAACCTGCTGGATCCGGGGGACGCGCTGATCCTCAACGAGACTCGCGTGATTCCCGCGCGGCTCGAAGGATTTCGAAAGAGGACGGGCGGACGTTGGGAAGGACTCTTCCTGCGGACCGACTCGAAGGGCCGCTGGGCGCTGATCGGCCAGACCCGCGGAAAGCTGCAGGCGGGGGAGATCATCGCGATCCATCCCCCGGGGAGGCCGCAGGAGTCTCCGCTGGAGCTTCGCCTGACCGACCGGGGTGAGGGGGGCGAGTGGACCGCCGAGCCGGACTCCAACGAGCCCTGGCTGCACCTTCTCGACCGTTATGGCGCCGTCCCGCTCCCGCCCTACATCAAGCGGGAAGCGGTCGGTGAAGCAGGGACAGCGAGAACGGAGGCGGAGGACCGTGACCGCTATCAGACGAGTTTCGCCAGGACCCCCGGCTCGGTCGCCGCGCCGACGGCGGGGTTGCACTTCACCCCGAAGATTCTCGACCAGATCCGAGCGCGAGGCGTCCGGATCGGTTTCGTGACGCTGCACGTGGGACTCGGGACGTTTCGGCCGGTCAGCTCCGAGGAGCTCTCCGCACACGTGATGCATTCCGAGTGGTGCGAACTGCCGGCAGCGACGGCCGATCTCGTCAACGGAACGAAACACCAGGGAGGCCGCATCGTGGCGGTCGGGACGACAAGCGTCCGGACCCTCGAGTCCGCGGCCGCGGCAGTTCCTGCGCCTGACGGCTCCCTGCGGGCCTGGAGTGGAACGACCGACCTGTTTATCCGCCCGCCGTATTCCTTTCGCGTTGTCGACGGCCTGCTCACGAACTTCCACCTTCCGAAGTCGACCCTCATCATTCTGGTCTGCGCCTTCGCGGGATACGATCTCACGATGCGCGCGTATCAGGTCGCCGTGGAAGAACG
>JAEYWB010000852.1 GCA_023429275.1 Planctomycetota bacterium | reverse complement strand
ATCAAAAGCAAAACGACGCCGACTCCTGAGAGCCGACGTCGTTGCGTTTCTTCCTACAGCCTACAGCCTTCCCTCACTCCACCGGCGGAGGAGCCGGAGGCTGCACGGCCGGAGTGACCGGCGTCAGTGCGGCTCGTGGCGGAGGTGCGAAGAAGTCGTCGGCCGAGATGACCTTCGGATTCGGAGTCTTCGGGGTCGCCGCGGGCTTGCTGATGTCGTCCGACGTCCGCAGTGCGGTCATCGGGACGGCGGGAAGGGCCGGTGCAGCCGCCACCGGGGCGGGGGAGACGGCCGGCGTCGATGCGGGAGCCGGGGCGGGAACCTGCAGCGGAACGGCGGTCCCCATCGGGACGACCTTGGTCGTCGCCGGAGCGGCCGCTTCCGTTGCCGGAACGGTCAGGATCGGCCGGGCTGCGGCAGGGGCGGGAACCGCCTGCGGCTTGGCAGTGACCGCGGGAGCCTGGGCTGCCGGGGTCGCCACCGGAGTTGGAGCCGCCTGGACCGGAATCGCCGGCGCCGGGACTGCCAGCGGGGCCGGTGCGGGTGTCGCCGCAACAGGGTCTGGAGTCGTCGTCCTGGCCGGGGTCTGGAGGACCGGAGGAACGGTGGCCTGCGGCACGGCCTGAGCCGGCTGGGCGACAGGTCGTTGCTGGGGCTGCGGTGTGGCCGGCCGTGCCTGAGCCGGAGACGCAACCCGCTGCTGAGGCTGCTGGGTGGCGGCACGCTGTTGCGGCTGCTGCGCCGCCGGCCGCTGGGCCTGCTGCGGCTGATGGGTTGCCGGCCGCTGTTGAGGCGGAGCGGCCTGTGGCTGCTGCGAGGCGGGAGCCGGCTTGACGAGCGCCGCGGCCGGAACCGGCGTCGCGGCTGGAGCAGGCGTCGCGGCGGCAGGGGTCGTGGCAGCAGGCAGTGAGGCCACTCTGGCCGGAGCGGTCGGAGCCGCCGGCGTCGCGGCGGGAGCGGCCTGCACCGGGGCGGCCGGGGTGGCAGGCAGCGGGTTGGCCGCGGTCTTCAGCGGTGCGGGCTGCTGGGCGATCGGCGCGCGGTTCGGATTCCGGGGATCGACCCAGAAGACCTTCGGGTCGTCGATGATCCACGGCGTCGACCAGGTCTGGCCGTTGTCCGCGGAACAGACGTTGAAGAAGATCGTGTTGAAGACTTCCCCGGGGATGCCGTAGGGGAGAGATGAGTAGAGGTGGTCCTTGGCCGTCAGTTCATCCACGCCGGGGCTGGCGAAGAAGTGACACCGGGCGTCCTGTGAGACCGACATGCCGAACGTCCACCAGCCGGTCTGCGTGATCTTGGGACCGGTGACTTCGTGGCCGCGACCGTCCGAGCGGATCAGGATGAGGGCGTGGTCCCCCTCCTTGTTCCCGGGCATACTCTTCGGATTGAACTGGATGAAAAAGCCCGGGTAGTAGGGCTCCATCTCCGTCACCTTCTGCATTCGGCTTCCGCCGAACAGCCGGCGACCGAAGCTGACTTCCTTGTCCTTCGTCATCGGGCCCTGCATCCCGGCCCGGATCCCGAAGGTCACGCCATTCCGCTGCTCCCACTGATCCCACTCGGGAAGGAAGACGCGGACGGTGTAGTTCGGCTGGCTGCCAACCGAGAGGGGCTTGGCGGCGAGGATGAAGTCGTCCTGGGCCTGCTTGCCCCCGGGATGGCCGGGAATTCCCGAGTCGCGGGTCCGCAGGTAGAGCGCGCCCGTGCTTCCGGGAAGTCCGCCCGGCGGGGTCTCGACCCGCTTCACGACGTCGGGGCTGCCCCGCTTCGGGCTTTCGAACCACCGCTTGTTGTTCGCAGCGCCGAGCGGATAACGGATCTGCTCGTCTTCTTCCTTGCTCGACTTCGGCCAGTTGTGGACGTAAGCCCAGTTGGCGTCTTCGAGGTCGTCGGTGTTATGAAGTGTGCCAGTGCCGGGCACGACCTGCGCCAGCAGGTCCAGCGTCCCGATCGAGAGGGAACCGGCCACAACAGCCGCTCCGCAAGCCCACTGACGCCATCCGTGAAATGCGGCCATAGAAACCGTCCCTGACAATGGAGAGAGAACACGCCGCGGCGTCCCATCCGCTCAGGGTGTTCCAGGAATCTATCGTCCCGTCTGTTCGACCTTCCTTCGCGGAAGCAGGAGAAGTCCGCTCAGGAAAGCGGGGCAAAATGGAACGATCACGGGCGGCGGAATCTGCAGGAGAGCAGGGGCGAGGGGCTCCGGATGCCCTCGATCGTCCGAACCCCTGTTCGGACGAGGGGATGTGGAGACGAGTGATCTTCAATTACAATTCTCGCAGGAGCCAGGTCCCTTCGAGGTAGATGATGTCATTGCGCCCGCCACTGCCGCTCATGGCCCGCGTTCACCAGCGTTTCGAGACCGTCAGGGTCGAGGATGCGGCGCTCGAGACCCGGCGGCAACTGGAGAGGCTCGACCTGGGAAAGCGGATCCGATCCGGAGAGAGCGTGGCGATCACGGTCGGCAGCCGCGGGATCGCGAACGTCGCGGCGATTACCCGGGCGATTGTCGATCATGTCCGGTCTTTGGGCGGCATTCCGTTCATTGTTCCGGCGATGGGGAGCCATGGCGGCGCGACGGCGGACGGGCAGAAGGCCCTGATCGCCGGCTACGGCGTCACGAGCGAGGCGATGGGGTGCGAGATCCGCTCGTCAATGGAGACGGTCATCGTCGACCGGACTCCGCAGGGGATCCCGGTCCACTTCGACCGCCATGCCGCTTCCGCCGACCACGTCATCGTCTCCGGCCGGGTCAAGCCGCACACCGGCTTCGTCGGGGAGATCGAGTCGGGCCTCCACAAGATGATGCTGATCGGCCTCGGCAAGCACGCCGGAGCCTTCGTCTATCACCGCGCCATCAAGGATTTTTCGTTCGGCGAGATCATCCGCGCGGTGGCGGAAGTCGTTCTGAAGAAATGCCGCGTGGCGGCCGGGGTCGCCGTTCTGGAGAACGCCTCCGACGAGACGGCGCTGATCGAAGCGGTTGCCCCCGAGAACTTCTACGAGCGTGAGCGGGCACTCCTCCGGCAGGCCCGATCGTGGCTCCCGCGGCTCCCCGTCTCCGATGTCGACCTGCTGATCGTCGATGAGATCGGCAAGAACATCAGCGGCACCGGGATGGACACGAACATCGTCGGCCGGAAGTACAACGACCACGCCGCGACCGACCAGGACGACGTCCGCTGCCGGCGGATCTTCATTCGGAGCCTGACCGCAGAAACGAAGGGGAACGCCTGCGGCATCGGCCTGGCGGAGTTTACGAACCGGCGGACGGTCGCTCAGATCGACGACGCTTATACGAAGGTGAACTGCATCACCGCCGGCCACCCGACCGGCGGGATGATTCCGCTCGCGTACGAAACGGACCGCGAGGCGATCGAAGACGCCCTGCAGACC
>JAEYWB010000793.1 GCA_023429275.1 Planctomycetota bacterium | reverse complement strand
ATCTTCAAGAATTCCTCGGGCGAGAGCGTCTTCTCGTTCAAGAAAAAGGACAAGGACGGGGAAGAGATCGCCAAGGCCGACGCGGAAGCGGACTCCAAGGCCGGCTCGGCCAAGGAGAAGAGCGCGGAGACGCGGGATTCCAGGGAGCTTGCCGCAAAGGACAAGGGCGGAACCGGGGCCCCCGCCAAGTCGGGAAGTTCGAAGGAGAAGGCTGCGTCGGACAAGCTCGCCAAGGCGCAGGAGCTTGAGAAGAAGGGGAACTACGACGGCGCCGCAAGGATCTACCGCGAGATTCTCGCGGAAGATCCGAAGGCTGTCGCGAAAGCCCCCGGGAAGGGCGAGACGGGAAGCTCCTCCAAAACCCGGACCGCCTCGGCTTCGAGCGGAGACAAGCCGAAGACCCTCGCCCGGAAGCCGGATCCGAACCAGTCGGACGACCCGTGGCTGAAGGATCTTGAGCCCCTTCCCTCCACCAATCCGAAGGCAGACAAAGGAGGGGCCGGCAGCTCTGGCAAGAACGTTGCGGCCGCGACCGCGTCGAGCAAGCCGGACTGGGCCAGGCGGGCGGCCGATCCGAAGACGTCGGCCTCCGACCGCAAGCTCATCGAGAACGCGATGAAGAGCGGCGATGTAGAGGAGCTGGACGAGCTCGCCGATCTGCTCGATCTCGACGAAGAGGAATCACCCGCCCGGCCGGTCAACAAGTTTGCCCGGCGGGATGCGGAACGAAACGCTTCCTCGGACGAACAGCCGGCCAAGAAGCGGATCGCCGCGAAGCCTGTCGACGACTCGACCACCGCTCCGGCGTGGGCGAAGAATCGGCCCGCCGCCGCGGAGAGTGCTGACGCGGGTCCATCGAGCGTTTCGGATTCACTGCCGTGGAATCGACCTGAGGCGGACGTGACCTCCGTCGCCAGCAAGGCCGCGGGGACCTCGTCGGGCGATACCCAGCCGTATCCCTGGAATCGGAGCGAAGGGGAAAAGGCGGTCGCCGAGAAGGCGACCGCCTCCCCGCAGACGGGATCGTCGGAGCCCGCCTGGAAGCCGACCCGTACCGCGCAGCGTGAACTGGCGGCAAAGTCGGCCGGGCCGTTCGAAAAGCCGGTGGCCCAATCGAATCCGCTGGAAGAGAGCGTCCCGACGCAGACGGCAAAGACCCCGACCCTGGGAGAGACCGCTTCGATTCCTTCCCGTCCGGGTTGGAATACGACCTCGATGGAACGTCTCTGCCGGGACTGCGATCCGCTTGTCCTCGCGCAGGTGAAGAAGCTCGACAGCAAGGACGCCGACGTCCGGAAGGACGGGATCATCGAGCTCACCCGGATGGGGAGCATTGCCCGCCCGGCAGGTCTTGCGCTCCGTTCGATGCTGGACGATACCGATCCGATGGTGCAGGCGTACGCCGCATGGGGGCTGTGGGAACTTGAGAACGAGACTCTCGACAGTGTCCAGGTTCTCGGAGGGCTGCTCGGCAACAACCGGCCCGAGGTTGTGGAGCTTGCCTGCTATTCCCTCGGGAACATGGGGACCACGGCGTCAGAAGCGGTCCCGGCGCTGGAAGAACTTCGTGACAGCAGCCACGGGGTGGAGCGGCTGCGGGCGGCCGAGGCGCTGATCCGCGTCCAGGGGGCGGACGCCCGTTCTGTCGATGTTTTGAGCGTTGCGATCAAGTCGACCGACCGCCAGGTCCGATGGATTGCGGCAAATGGTCTCGGACATGTCCGCGGCCCGCAGGCGCCCCGAGCCGTCGAGACACTGACCCTGTCTCTCGGCGACAGCGACCCCGAAGTGCAGGCCGCAGCGGCCCTGGCCCTCGGGGGAATGGGAGAGGTCGCCCTCAAGTCGGTCCCGAAGCTCGAAGAACTGCGACGCGAGTCGGCGCCGTTCGTCAGCGATGCGGCTGACTCGGCGATCAAGTGCCTCGAACGGGAATGACGAATCACTCCGCCTGACTCAGGGGAACCGAGAGAAGAACGATTTCTCCCCTCGGCTTCTCATCCTGACCAGACCGGATTTCACCGTACTCATCACGACGAACGCCCCGCGTGAACCGCAAGGTTCCACACGGGGCGTTCGTTCGTTTTCAGCGGGAGTGCGGTCGGCGTTGGGCCATCCGCCATCAGCAATCTGGAGACGGCGGAAAGCGGACAGCTCGGCACGCCGAAGTTCGACGGCCGGCCATCGCAGTCATCGGCCTTACTTCGCCGCCTCAGTCGTCGACGGGGGGAGTTCCTTGATCTGGATGGCGCGGAACTCGACCGGGTCCGAGTGGCCGGCGAAGCCGAAGAATCCCTTGGTCAGGTCCTTACCCGGGTGCTCCGAGTTCGCCATGAACTCCTTCACCGGGGCGAGATCGCCATCCAGGATGACGTTCCCGTTGAGTTCGACCTTGATCTTCGAGCCCTGGACCGTCACTTCCTGGAAGTTCCACTCGCCGGTCGGCCGCAGGAAGCCGCGCGTGGCGGGGATCATGCCGTAGGCCGAGCCGTGGTACTGCCGGGCGTCGAGGGTGGCATACTTCGGGTGCTCGGAATCGAGAACCTGGAGCTCGCACATTCCCGCGTATGCGGGGTTCCCCTGGCCGGGGTAGCGGATCGCGAGTCCGTTGTTTCCGCCGGGCGGGAGGCGGAACTCGAGACGGGCCACGAAGTCGCCGAATTCCTTGTCCGTGTGGAGCACGCCGCCGTGCCCCGGCTTGCAGCGGATCGCGCCGTCGGCCACTTCGTAGTTGTCGGCCGCTCCCTTCCAGCCTTCCAGGTCTTTACCGTTGAAGAGGGACGTGAATCCGCTGTTTCCCGCCTCAGCGAGAAGCTTGTTCGCCTCGGCCGGCGTGTACTCGCGGATCGCGAGGTTCCGCCAGCGGATCTCGCCGCCGTGCGTCTGGAGCTGGATCGGGCCCTTCGCGAAGAGCGGCGACTTGCGGTCGTAGTAGTTCTCCATGGTGGCGTTTTCGACGACGAGCTTGTCGTTCAGCCACACCCAGGTCCGCGAGCCGAGCTGGCGGATCTTGAAGGAGTTCCACTCGCCGAACGGCTTGTCCGCCACGACCAGCGGGTCCTTGCCAGGCCGGCCCGGGCTGTTGTTCCAGAGGCCTCCCGAGCCCTTGTCGGCGCCCAGGTTGAACTTCGAGGGATCAGTCGAGTCCCAGATCTGGACCTGCGGCGTCGCCTTGAGATAGATGCCGCTGTCGGCCTTGGCGACCGTCTTGTAGTCGATCAGGAGTTCGTAGTCGGTGAACTCCTCATCGGTCGTCAGGTAGGCGCCATGGCCGTCGTTGACGAGGGCACCGTCTTCGACGGTCCAGTGGTTCTTTGCGTCTTCGGTCCAGGCCGCAATCTTCTTGGCCTTCTCCTCCGGCGTGAGCTTCAGGAAGGCGACCTGGTTTTCGTGGGGCATCCCATGCCAGCCGGTCAGGTCCTTTCCGTTGAAGAGCGGACGGTAACCCTGCGGGGGATCCGCCGCACAGAGAGAAGCGAGAGCAGGAAGGGCGAGGCAGGTCAGCCAGAATCGTCGCACTGAGAGACTCCAGAAACGTAAAAGGAAGGCGGGAGATCGGCGGGAACTCGAGCGGCTTGGACTATAAACAGCCCGCGATGCGATTTCATCTTCGCTGGGCAATCTCGATTGCCCGGCGATATCCGGGCTCCGGACGACGGCAGCACCTGATCCGTGGCATCGGAACGCGAGTTGCTGAGGCTCCCCGTCCGGCTCTCCGGGAGGATGTCAGGTCCACGATGTCGCAACAGGAACGTTCCCTTTCCCTCGGTGCAGAGTTCGTCGGGTCAGAGGTCCGCTTTCGCGTCTGGGCTCCCTCGAGACGCGAGGTGACGCTCGTCCTGTCGGCCCGGGGGGGCGCGTCCCGTTCTCACCGGATGAGTGAGGCCGCGGATGGCTACTGGGAAATACGCCTGCCGGATGTCGAGCCGGGAGACCGCTACTTCTTTCGCCTCGACGATGACCCGACCGAGTACCCCGACCCCGCTTCACGCTCTCAGCCCGACGGACCTCACGGACACTCGGAGGTGATCGACCCGCGAAAATTTGCGTGGACGGACGGGAAGTGGAAAGGGACGGGTCCCTCCGGCCAGGTGCTGTACGAGCTGCACATCGGGACGTTCTCCCGCTCCGGAACCTGGGACGGTGCCATCGAGCAGCTGGCCGACCTGAAAGAGCTCGGCGTCACGTGCCTCGAGGTGATGCCGGTCGCCGAGTTTCCCGGGAAGTTCGGCTGGGGATACGACGGCGTCTCTCTCTTTGCTCCCTCCCGGCTCTATGGCCGGCCGGATGACTTCCGGCGTTTCGTCGATAGCGCCCACCGCCTCGGCCTCGGGGTGATCTTGGATGTCGTCTACAACCACTTGGGGCCCGATGGCAATTACCTCCCTTCGTTCAGCCCCGACTACTTCACGGACCGCTACAAGACCGACTGGGGAGCCCCGCTGAACTTTGACGGCGATCAGAACGGCCCCGTCCGCGACTTCTTCATCGCCAATGCCGTTCACTGGATCCGGGAATACCACCTGGACGGCTTTCGGTTCGACGCCACGCAGAACATCTACGACGCGTCGCCGCGACACATTCTTCGCGATGTCGGCGAAGCGGCCCGCCGAGCCGCGGGGGGCCGATCGATCCTGCTCATCGGTGAAAACGAGGAGCAGCAGGTTCGGCTCGTGACGCCGACAGACCGCGGAGGTTACGGATTCGACGCTCTCTGGAACGACGACTTCCACCACTCCGCCTATGTCGCCCTCACCGGGCAGTCCGAGGCCTACTACAGCGACTACCGAGGGACGCCCCAGGAGTTCATCTCGGCATTCAAGAGGGGCTTCCTCTTCCAGGGACAGGCGAGCACATGGCAGAAGAAGCGGAGGGGGTCTGTCGCTCTCTGGACGGACGCGACCTGTTTCATCTCGTTTCTCGAGAACCATGACCAGGTCGCGAACTCCGCGACCGGAGCGCACCGGCACGCTCTGGCTCAGCCCGCGCAGTACCGGGCGGTGGCCGCGGCGTGGCTGCTCGCCCCGATGACGCCGCTGCTGTTTCAGGGACAGGAGTTCGCCGCCTCGGCCCCCTTCGTCTTTTTAGCCGATCATAATTAGGATTTGGCCCCGCTCGTCCGGGAGGGACGCGGAAAGTTTCTCTCACAGTTTCCGAGCCTCGCCTCGCCTGAGACGCAGGCCACCCTTCCCGATCCTGCCGACCGGGCGAACTTCGAGCGATGCCGCCTCGACTGGTCGGAACGTGAGAAGCCCGCGCACGCACTTCATCTCGCCCTGCACCGAGACCTCCTGGCCCTTCGGCGGACCGACCCCGTTCTCTCGCGGCAGTCCCGCAATCTCGACGGAGCGGTTCTGAGCGATCACGCCTTCGTCATCCGGTACTTCTCCGATGACGGATTCGATCGGCTTCTTCTCGTGAACCTCGGGCCGGATCTCGACCTCGCCCCCGCCCCCGAGCCGCTTCTCGCGGAGCCGACCGGAGCCGGCTGGGAGCTTCAATGGTGCAGTGAATCGCCACTCTATGGAGGGCTCGGTATTCCGAGCATCCAGCGAGATCACGGCTGGTTCCTGCCCAAGCACTCCGCCGCGTTTTTCGTGGCGACACCGGCCGAGACACCCCTGCCCCGGAAACCGAGCCGGGAGGAGAACCGATGAGCTCGATCGTACGAAGGCTGGTGCGTCAGCCCGGTGAGTCCCTGGACGAAGCCGCCCTGACGACGGAGTGGATCGTCACGAACGGTCTGGGTGGGTATGCATCCGGGACCGTCTACGGCGTCGCGACGCGGCGGTATCACGGGCTGCTCATCTCCGCCCTTCCGGCCCCCCTTGGCCGGATGATGATGCTCAACCATCTCTCGGAACACGTCCGTCTTCCGGACGGGTCGATCGTCTCGCTCCACAACGAGGAACGCGTGCCGCAGCTCCAGCTCGAGAACGCCGCCTACCTGGAGGGCTTCCATCTCGAACTGGGCCTGCCGGTCTGGACGTTCTCGATCGGGAACGCCGCGACAGGCAGGATCGTCATCGAGAAGCGGCTGTTTCTCCCCCGGTATCAGAACTCGGTCCACGTTCACTACCGGCTTCTCGAAGGGCCGGAGACACTCCGGCTCAAGCTGATGCCGAGCGTCCATTTTCGATCGCACGACGCCCCGGTCAGCACCCCCATCCCGCCGAAGTTCCACTTCCAGTCCGAAGACGACCGGTTCGAGCTGTCGGCCGGAAGCGAACTGCCCACGCTTCGCCTGACGAGCTTCGGAGACCGCGTCGCGTTCACGATCGAGCGCCGCTTTCTCCGTGAGATGCTTTATCGGATCGAGGAGAGCCGGGGTTACGAATCGGTCGGCGACCTCTGGAGTCCCGGGTACTACCGCTTCGATCTCTCACGGAAGCACCCGGTGATCGTGATCGCGTCGACCGAGCCCTGGGAGACAATCGATTCC
>JAEYWB010000776.1 GCA_023429275.1 Planctomycetota bacterium | reverse complement strand
CCCCCGGAGCGAGACCAACCGATGAAGACTCTTCCGCGCCTCGCGGCCTCGATCGTCACGCCTCTCCTTTTCGCGCTTGGCCTCCTCTCCGGAGGACCGTCGGCCTTCGCGCAAGCCCCCGCGATCTCGGCGGTCACGCCCCGAGGGCTCGCGCCGGGACAGTCGATTGCCGTCACGATCCGCGGGGAGCGGCTGACCGGAGCCAAGGGACTCTGGACCTCCTTCCCGGCCGAGATCGCTCTCGCGACGATCGAGAAGAACGGAACGGAGCCCGGCCAGGTCGTCTTCCAGATCACCCCCAAGGCAGACGCTCCGCTCGGCATTCATGGCATTCGGGTGCAGACCCCGGCCGGGATCAGCCCGCTGTACGCCGTGATGCTCGACACCCTCCCGGTCGTTGCGGAGACCGGATCGCACGGGACCCCCGCGACCGCTCAGGAGATCCCGATTCCCTCGGTCGTCGAAGGAACGGCCGACAACCTCGGCCGGGATTTCTTCCGGTTCCAGGGGAAGAAGGGTGAGGCGATCTCGTTCGACATCTTCGCCCGGCGGCTCGGATCGCCGCTCGACGCCTCGCTCTTCATCCACCGCGCGGATGGCAAGCAGCTCATTTACGCCGACGATGTGCCGGGGCTCAGCTCCGACCCGCAGCTTTCGTTCGTTCCTCCCGAAGACGGAACTTACCTGGCCGAGCTGCGGGATATCCGCTTCCAGGGGGGAGGCAACCACGCCTACCGCATGCGGGTCGGCCGCTTCCCACTGATCACGGGGGCCGTCCCCTCCGCGGTGCAGAAGGGGCAGACCGCCACGCTCGCGCCGGCCGGTGCGGGTCTCGAAGGGATCGCCCCTCAGCCCACGACGGCCGCGGCGGAAGGCTCGTGGCAGGGGGTTCGCTTCCAGCGGGAGGGCTCCACAGAGGGAGCTTTCGCATCGGTCGAGATCGTCGACGTGCCAGTCCAGGTGGAGCAGGAGCCGAACAACGCCCCCCCCGAAGCGAAGCCGGTTGCCGCCATCCCCTGCGAGCTGCACGGGCGGTTCGACCAGCCAGGGGACGTCGACCGGTTCGTCTTCGAGGCCAAGGCGAAGCAGCGAATCGTCGTTCGGGGAATCACCCGCCAGGAGGGACGGCCAACCGATCTCAACCTGCGTCTCCTCAACAAGGATGGCGGCCAGGTCGTTCAATCGGATGACCAGGGGACCGACGAAGGTCTTCTGAACATCACCTTCCCGGCCGACGGACCGTTCACGCTCGAGGTCTCGGAACTGCTCGGCCGGGGTGGTCCGGCCTTCAGCTACCGGCTGCAGGTCGCCCCGTATCAGCCGGGGTTCGAGCTCGCCGCCTCGACCGAGTCGATCAATATCCCGGCTGGCGGGATCGTGCCGGTGACCGTCACCGCGACCCGGTTCGACTACGGCGGCGAGATTGAGCTGACGGCGACGAACCTTCCTCCGGGGGTGACCGCCGTTCCGACGCGGATCGGCCCGGGGCTCAACAGCGCGGTCCTGACGCTTCAGGGGGCGAAGGACGCTCCGCAGGCGAACCTGGCAATGGTGCATCTCGTCGGGAAGGCAAAGATCGGCGAGGCGGCGTTCGAGCAGATCGCCTCGGTCGCGCCGGGCCTGCGAACCCGCTGGTCCGCAACGAAGACTCTCCCGCCATTTGCCGAGCGGGACGTCGCCCTGACGGTCGCGCCGGCGGCGAAGCTTGCCCTGCGGGTCGAGCCGGCGGAAGTCGTCTTCGGCAAGGAGCTCAAGGCGAAGGTCAAGGTGATTGCCGAGCGAGGCGAAGGGCTCGACGAAGCGATCACGCTCGCGACCGAGCCCGCGCAGAACGCCCTGCCGGGGAACGTCACCATCGCGGTCAAGCCGATCGAAAAGGGAAAGAATGAGATCGAGCTGGAGCTCACCGCCAACGAGAACGCGCCGCTCGGCGCCTTTACGCTCGTGCTCGCGGGGACGCACAAGAGGGGAAACGACACGACTCCGGCCTGGACGCCGGGGATCGGTCTGCGGCTTCAGGCGCCGTTCCAGCTGACGGTCAACGGCGACCCGAAGAAGCTCGCCAAGGGAGGTGAGCTGGCGGTTCCGGTCCAGGTGCAGCGGAACCCCGCGTACCAGGGGGAGATCAAGCTGACCGTCGACAAGCTGCCGAAGGGAGTGACGGCGGCCGAGGTCGTCATCCCGGCGGACAAGAACGAGGGGAGCCTGGTCCTGAAGGCCGCGGCGGATGCGATGCCGGGCGCGGCGAAGGAGGTCGTCATCCAGGCGGTCTCTCCGGCCAACGGCAAGATCAAAGGCTCGGCACCAATCCCCGGCCTGGCGGTCGAGTGAGGTCCGGGGATCGCCCGCCCCCCCTCGCGGCGTCAACGGGAGAACCACGATTCCATTCCCATGTCAGCCCGTTCGCGGCACGGAGCGCCGCGTTACTAACTTCCCATGAGAACTCTGCTGGTCACCGGAACGGACACGGGGGTCGGAAAGACCTGGGTTGCCTCTGCGCTCCTCCGTTCCCTGCGAGGCGCCGGCAAGACCGTCGGCGCGTACAAGCCGGCCTGCAGCGGCGCTGAGACGGACGCTCGCGGTGAGACGATCTGGACCGACCTCGAGTCCCTGCGAGCGGCGATCGGGCGACCGGACGTCCCGCTCGACGCGATCTGCCCCCAGCGGTTCCTCGCTCCGCTCGCTCCGCCGCTCGCCGCGCGGCGCGAGGGGCGGACAGTGGACCGCCTCCTCCTGACCGAAGGGCTCTCGTGGTGGCGGGGAAAGGCCGACATCGTCGTGATCGAGGGGGCCGGCGGGATCCACTGCCCCATGACGGAAGAGGCGACGCTCGCCGATCTGGCGATGGAGTGGAACGCGCCGACGATCGTCGTCTCCGCGAACCGGCTGGGGACGATCAACCACACCCTCCTGACGCTCGAGGCCCTGCGGGCGCGAGGCGTGCCGATCCTGGGATTCGTCCTGAACGACGTCTCGCCCGACGGCGATCCAGAGAGCCGTAGGAACCACGTCGAAGAGATCGAGCGCCGCGGCCGGGTGAAATGCCTGGCGACAGTCGCGTCGGGTCAGGAGACCCTCCCGGACACTCTCCTCGACGTCGCCCTCCACGGCTGAGGCGACGCCATCACCGCAGCGTTTCCTGCCGGTAAGACCGGCCTCTACCGGCTCGGCCGAACCTCGCTGAATGTCAGCTTCGGGTTGAGGTCGAAGCAGTATCGCATCATCCCGGGCGAGTCGAACAGCAGGACTGTCGTGCCGTCCTGGTCGCGGAGTTCGCGGGTCGATGTCGGGGTCCGCATCGCCTCCATGTCTTCGGGGGCTCCCGTCACCCAGCGGGCGAACTGATAGGGAAGCCGCGTGAAGTTCGTCTTCGCGTTGTACTCCGACTCGAGGCGGTACTGGACGACGTCGAACTGCAGCTGTCCGACCGCCGCGAGAACCGGCTCGCGGGACATAGCCGCCGGCTCGTGCAGGATCTGGATCGCCCCCTCTTCGACGAGCTGGTGCAGCCCCTTGTCGAACTGCTTGCGGCGGAGTGTGTCGGGACACCGCAGCACGCCGAAGCACTCCGGAGCGAAGTTCCATTGCCCCTTGAACTGGATCCGCTCGCCGTCGCAGAGCGAATCCCCCAGCCGGAACTGGCCCGGAATCACGAGCCCGATCACGTCGCCGGCGTAGGCGAACTCCGCGGTCTCCCGCTCGCGGGCGAACAGCCGCTGCGACCGCTTGATGCGGATCAGCTCTCCCGTCCGCGACTGCGTGATTTCCATGTCGCGGGTGAACCGTCCCGAGCAGACCCTCAGGAAGGCGACCCGGTCGTGATGCCGCGGGTCGAGGTTCGCCTGGATCTTGAAGATCACTCCGGAGAACTCCGGCCGGTCCGGCGGAATGGGTCCCTTGTCGCTCTCCCTCGCGGCCGGGGGCGGGGCGAGCTGGAGGAACGACTGCAGAAAGGTCTCGACGCCGAAGTTGTTGAGAGCACTGCCGTAAAACACCGGGGTCTCGAGCCCCGCCAGGAACGCGTCTTTATCGAACGGCTTCGCGGCCACCTCGAGAAGTTCGAGCTGCTCCTTGAGGGCCTCGAGCTGCTCTGGTTCGAAGCGGTCCCCCGCCTCATCGAGTTTGCAGACTTCGGTCGGAACACGGTTCGACCCGCCGACCACCGGCTTGAACAGGAGCGCTTCCTGCCGCTGCCGGTCGAAGACGCCGCGGAACTCGTAGCCGATCCCGATCGGCCAGTTGAGCGGGATGGCGTGGATGCCGAGGACCTTTTCGATTTCGCTGAGAGTGTTCAGCGGGTCGCAGCCGGGGCGGTCGACCTTGTTGACGAAGGTCATGATCGGGATGTGCCGCTCGGCGCAGATCTTGAACAGCTTCTTCGTCTGGGTTTCGATCCCCTTCACGGCGTCGATGACCATGACCGCGCAGTCCGCGGCGGTCAGCGTCCGGTAGGTGTCTTCGCTGAAGTCCTCGTGGCCGGGCGTATCGAGAAGGTTGAGCTGAAAGCCTTCGTACTCGAACGACAGGACAGTTGAGGTGATCGAGATCCCGCGCTCCCGCTCGATCGCCATCCAGTCGGAGGTCACCGCCCGCTGGCTCTTGCGTCCCCGGACCGCTCCCGCCTCGGCGACGCAGCCGCTGTAGAGCAGCAGCTTCTCGGTCAGGGTCGTCTTGCCGGCGTCGGGGTGGGAGATGATGGCGAATGTCCGCCGCCGGCCGACCTCGCGGGCGATCTCTCGCTCGAGCGCGGCCCGGACTCCATCGGCGGCAGCAGTTTGCGGATCGACAGCCGGCTTCCTGGCGACCGGAGCAGCGTCGTTCGAGAGATCAGTCACGTCATTCATGAAATCGAGCCGAACCGCGCCGGGCGACCTGGGCAAACAGGAGTTTCGAGGAGCGGAGGTTGTAACAGGGAATTATCGCACGGGCTTTGCCGAGCACTCCGTTTTACTCGAAATGAGCAGGTCCGTCGCGGCCTCGGCAGCCATCTCGTCGGTCGGATACGCGAGGGGAGGATCCACCTCGTTGATGACGAGCACTTTGGGTCGGGAAGTCGATTGTAGCTCGTTCATTTCGCCGAGCGGGATGGCTACTCTCTGGGGACCGGCGCCTGGAAGCACAGGCCGTATCCATCGGGATCCTCCAGGCTGAGCTGCCGCATGCCGTAGTCCCGAGTGACCGGCGGATCGACATCGAGACCGCAGGACCTCAGGTGTTCGCGGATCTCGTCCAGGTTGGAGGACGCGAAGTAGAGGCAGACGTCGCGATGGGCATTTCGGCGGGCGGGGTTCGGCGCGGGGGGACGCTCGTCTCTCTCATACTGCGTGTTGAGCATCACCTCGGCCGAGCCGCGGCGGAGGCGACACCAGTCGCAGTCGTCCCCCGGTCTGTCGGAATGAACGACCTCGAACCCCAGGATGTCCCGGTAGAACCGGATCGACGCCGGCATATCAAAAACCTGCAGGAGGGGGCAGAGGTGGTCAAACTCAGGCGACATGGCGGTTTTCCGGTCTCGGACTCGTCTCGTCTGGGTGTCGAAGCATTCGCCATATGCTTTGCTCCGGCGTCGGTCCGTTCAAGAGGAAACGGAACAGGAAACGTCGATCGGTGCCGTGACGAGTGTGGGCACATTGCCTAGTCTGAACAGACGCCAGTCGCCTTCTTGCTTCAGCCTGCCGCCTGAAGCCTCCAGCCTGGGTCGAGGTCGCCCCGATGATCGTTCGTCTTGCGCTCTGTCTCGTGCTCCTTTCCGGGGCCACACACGGCGCCCCGCTTATCGTCGAAACGGAAGCCCTCTCCCCGGAAGAGCAGCGGGCGAAGTTCCACCTTCCGGAAGGGTTCTCGATCCAGCTCATCGTCGCCGACCCGGACATCGGGCAGCCGATGAACCTCAACTTCGACGCCGCCGGCCGGCTCTGGATCACCTCGTCCGTCGAGTATCCCTACCCCGTCGAAGGGGAGGGCGTTCAGCCGCGGGACGGCAACTTTCAGGGGATGGGGAAGCCCCCGGCCCGTGACCGGCTGACCGTCGTGGAAGGGATCGGGCCGGACGGCAAGCCGGCGAAGGTCACGACGTTCGCCGGAGGTCTCAACATCCCGATCGGCCAGGTCCCGATCGGTACGAACAGCGCCATCGTGTTCAGCATCCCCGATATCTATCGGTACGAGGACACCGACGGCGACGGAGTGAGCGACCGGCACTCCGTCCTCTACGGCCGGTTCGGCAACCTCGACACACACGGCATGGCGAACTCGTTCTCGTGGTGGCTCGACGGCTGGGTCTATGCCTGCCACGGCTTCCGGAACACGTCGACCGTTCAAGGAAGCGACGGGCACGAGTTCACGATGAACTCCGGCAACACGTTTCGATTCCGCCCCGACGGAACACGCATCGAGCAATGGACCTGGGGCCAGGTCAACCCGTTCGGGATGGCCTTCGACCATCGCGGCAACCTCTTCAATGCCGACTGCCATTCCAAGCCGATCACGATGCTGCTGCGGGGCGCCTACTACGACAGCTTCGGCAAACCCCACGACGGATTGGGCTTTGGCCCGAACATGATCGACCACAACCATGGGTCCACCGGGATCTGCGGCGTCGCGTTCTACCAGGCGGAGCACTTCCCGAAGGACTACCAGGAGAACGTGTTCATCTGTAATCCGGTCAACGGCCAGGTCCACCGCGACAAGCTGGTCTGGACGGGAGCGACGCCGAAGGTCGACACACAGCCGGAGTTCCTGACGTGCGACGACGGCTGGTTCCGGCCGGTCGACGTGAAGCTCGGCCCCGACGGGGCGCTCTACATCGCCGACTTTCACAACGCGATTATCGGTCACTACGAAGTTCCGCTCGCCCACCCGAAGCGCGACCGGACAACCGGCCGGATCTGGCGGGTCGTCTACACGGGCGAGGGGGCGTCGCCGCCGAAGAGCGTCGACCTGACGAAGCAGTCTGCGGAAGAGCTTCTCGAGACCCTCGGCGACCCGAACCTGACGACCCGCGTCCTGGCCACTCACGAGCTGGTGGCCAGAGCCGCCGCGGGAGAGATGCCGGCCGTCCGCCCCGCCGCCGACTTTCTGAAGGGGGAGGGAGCCGAGTTCCGCCGCGCTCACCTGATGTGGATCCAGCAACGCCTCGGGCGCCTGCCCCTCGGAACAGGCGCCGGGGAGCCGGCCGAAGCGGACCCATCCCCCCTCGTCCGGGTCCATTACGTCAAGGCTCTCGCGAGCCCGATCGAATGGGATGACCGTCGACGGGCCGCCGTCGTCCGGTTCATTCGGGACCCGGATCCGTTCGTCCAGCTCGCGGTCGCGGAGGGACTCGGACAGCACCCGCACGAATCGACTCTCGCTCCCCTCTTCGAGCTCCTCGAACGGACTCCGGCGACCGACACCCACCTCGTCCATGCGCTGCGGATGGCGCTCCGG
>JAEYWB010000754.1 GCA_023429275.1 Planctomycetota bacterium | reverse complement strand
CATAAGGAAATCGCCAGAGCACCTTCCCCTTCTCCGGATCAATCCCCAGCGCGGCCGTGCCGCAGAACGCGACGATCTGAGGCTGACCGTCAATCTCGAGTAGCGCAGGAGACGAGTAGCCAGCTGTATCGGCGTGGCCCTCCGCCTGGGCAATCCAGATCGGCTTGCCGGTGCGGGCGTGAAAAGCAGCGACGGCGCCGTCGGGGGCGCCTGGAACAACGATGACGGCTTCGCCATTCACGAGCGGGGAACAGGCGACGCCGTAGTCGGGAGACTGACCGCCGAGATCGGCGATCACCTTCCGCTGCCAGAGAATCTTCGCAGACGGAAGATCGACCGCGAACAGGGTCCCCTCCCCTGTGCAGGCGAGGGCGAGGTCGCCGTGCAGGGACGGAGTCGAACGCGGGCCGGGCCCCATCGCGTTCTCGAACGCGGGAGCGAGGTCGATGGCGGCCTTCTCGGCTCCGGTCCGGGAGTCGAGGACGACGAGCCGTTGCCGGCCGTCCCGCTGCACCATCGTCACGGCCCTTCCGTTCTGGACCACAACGCCGGACATCCCGATCCCGCCGGGCACCCGCCAGACTTCTTTGAGACCGCCGGCGGGCCACCTGGAGATCAGGCCGGCTTCCGAAGAGATGCCGTTCCGCGAAGGCCCGAGGAACTGCGGCCACCCGGACTTCGAGTCGGGCTCGGCGGCCGAGGAGAACTGGCTGCCTGCGGCAGGCAGCAGCATCGTGGCCAGAAGGAACAGTGCGATTCGCCTCGCCAAGCGACCCGATGGAAGACGACCGATCATGCCCGCAACCTCCGTGCAACGTCAGGGGTGAAGGGGGGCGATCGTAGCCGGACAGGTACGGCAGGTCGATCCGCGCGGGGGAAGCGACCGGCGACGACACGCAAAGTCATCGAAAAGTCCAGTTCGTGGGACACCTTACAGAGGTCGTCACAGCTTGTCTGTAACTTGCCGGACCTGACTCACTCACGGATGCATAGCACGTGACTTGTGCGATGCGGCCGCTTCTCTCCGGAGGTTCCTGATGTTCCTCACCCCATCGAAGATGGCCCGTTCACGCGTTGCCTGGCCGTTGCTGGCCGGATTCCTCTCGCTCGCACTCATCGGAGTTTCTCGAGCTGGCGATATCCCAGACGTCGGGGATGTTGCTCGCGAGTTCGAACTTCGCTCGGTCGAGGGAAAACAGGTACGTCTGTCGGAGACTCTCAAGTCAGGAAAGGTCGTCCTCGTGGTTCTGCGTGGATATCCCGGCTATCAGTGTCCGCTGTGCCATCGGCAGGTCGCGGAACTCATCAAGTCGGCGGATCAGTTTCAGAAGGCGGGCGCGAGTGTGCTTCTTGTCTATCCGGGGCCGCCGAAGAATCTCGCCGCCAGGGCCCGGGAGTTTATCGATCAGAAGGCGATTCCGAAGAACTTCACGCTTCTGCTCGACCCGCAGTTCAGGTTCACGCTGAGCTACGGCCTGCGATGGGATGCTCCGAAAGAAACCGCCTACCCTTCGACTTTCGTCCTGGAGGAGAAGTCGGGCCGAGTGCTCTACGCCGTTGTGTCAAAGACTCACGGAGGCCGCGCTCCCACGGCGGACGTTTTGAAGGCGGTCGAACTGCCTGGGGATGCGAAATGATCGGTTCGCCTTCGACTCAGTCCGGCCCGCGCACGGAAGTTCCGGGTTCCACGATCAGAGAGACGCGCGAACGTCTGCCGCAGTCCTCCATGGAAATCACGGATGCCAATCCTCCAGCTGCTCTCGCATCCGGGCGACCCGGTTGGGGTCCTCATCCGCGAGGTTCTTCGACTCGGCCTGGTCTGCGAGGAGGTCGTAGAGCTGTGGACGGGATCCATCGAATTGCATCAGGAACTTCCACCGCCCCTCGCGTAGTGCCAGGTCGGGAGCCGGCTCTTGGCCGTCCTTCGGGCGATCCGGCGGACGCCGCCAGAAGAGCGGCTTCTGGCGATGCCACGGCTCGGTCGCTGTGATCGCCCGGCTCGCGTCTTCCCCGTCTCCGGCCCCGGTCGAGTCCGCCCCCGCCAGACGGAGAAGTGTTGGAAAGATATCGAGCGCGGAAACGACGGTGACGTCATCGCTGCTCCCCCGCCGCCTTTCCGCCACGACTCCTCCCCAGGCGAGCAGCGGTTCGCGAATCCCTCCCTCGTACAGCAGGCCTTTGTGGCCTCTCAGTCCACCGGTCTCCCCCGCTCCGGGTTCGGGACCATTGTCCCCCGCGACGAGAACGAGCGTGTTGTCGAACAGCTCCTTGTCGGACCGGAGGCGATCGAACAGCGGCGCCAGCTGACGGTCGAGGTTCTCGAGGACCGACCGGTACATCGCTCGCTTGCTTCCATCCCCCGCCGTCCCCGGCGGTGGGGAGAACGGGGAGTGAACGTCATCCGGCCACAGATTGATGAAGAAAGGCTTCTTCGCGGCGCGGGCCTCGTCGATAAAGGCCAGGCTGCGATCGACGAACTTCGCCGTCACTTCGTGTCGTGGCGCCCAGGTGATCTCGCCTCGACCCAGCTTTTCGCTCCCGAGTCCCAGCGGCAGTTTCTTGAGGGGCCGTCCGTCGAAGCCTCCCATCACCGGCAGCACGCGGTCGCCGAGCCCCTCGAAATTCGTGAGGGACGCGTCGAAGCCGTACTCCGAGATGAGCGGCGCATCGCCGACGTTCCGCTGACCGCCGAGATGCCATTTCCCGAAGTGCCCCGTAGCATATCCGAGATCCTTCAGGCTGCGGCCGAGACTCGGAGCCTTCGGATCGAGCCACTGCTCCATACCACGTCGCTCATTCGCCTCGCGGGCTTCGAGAAATGATGTAATCTTCCATCGCTGCGGCCATTGTCCGGTGAGGAGCCCGCACCGCGACGGCGAACAGATCGGGGCTGCAACATAGAACTGCGTGAACCTCAGCCCCTCCTGTGCGACCTTATCCAGCACGGGGGTCTTCGCTTTGCCCCCATAGGTGCCGAGATCGCCATATCCGAGGTCATCGATGAACACGATGACGAAGTTCGGTGGGGCGGCCGCTGCCTCTCGGTCGCCGAGAACCCCGAACAGTACGCTGACGAGCAGGCGGAGGATCCTCATGTCGAGACCTTGGTGAGACTGCAGCGTTCTTGGCAAACGTTATGGCTATACAACCTTCGCGTCGAGATCGCCGAGTTCAGAAGCGTGTTCGCGAATGTATTGCGCCACCTTCTGAGCGAGCCGGTTGTCGTCATTCCAGAACATCCGATTGATCTCTTCACGAACCGACTCATCCGCCTGTTTGTAGAGTCGAACTCGCTCGTCTCCCCGATGCGGGACCCGGCCATCCGGGAACAGGGCGAGAGCCTGCTGAAAGGCTTCGAAGTTTCCATCTAACCCGACGGTTCTGTACGCCTCGGCGGCGGCTCGAAACTCGGGATCGAATTCAAACGTCCCTGAAAACAGGTACTCGAAACCGCCATTGTCGATGATTCCGGACGAATGCCAGATCAATGTAATGACCGTCTCCTCCGGACGACTCAAGGGAGTGCCGCTTTCAATTCTCTGCTGGATTTTGACAAACGTGGCATTCGCAAGCTCGAAATCGCTCGCTTCAGCGAGCAGCGTTTCGAACGGTGTGTCGCAGTCCATCCGTCGCGGCGGAGGGTCCCCCACCTCCCGGCGACCCGTTGCCATGCTCACCAGGGACGCCAGCCATGTTTTGATGCCCATCGTTAGTCCCAGCGTCGAATCGATAGCCCACCGGATTCTGACGACTTTAGACGCCCGAGCAAGGGGCTCTCATCGCTCAATTTGACATAGCAAGTTGCTCGTCGCGTGCCCAAGTAGAGCCCGACACCCAAAAAAGTCGGAATTCCGCGACACATTCCGGCGTCCATCCGCCAATCTCCTCTGACAACCGCCACTCAAGTCCTTGAGAGTGCTGATTGCCCGACGTCTGGAATGAGCGTGCCGTCGCCTGCGGATTGCAGAACGGCGATCGGGAGGCGTGGACGTTGCTGTACCGCCAACACAGCGAACGGGTGTGGCGCTATGTCGCCCGGCTGATCGGCCCCGACCGGGCCGCCGTCGCCGATCTCGTCCAGGAGACGTTCCTCGCCGCCGCCCGCTCGGGACGGACTTTCGACCCCGTCCGTGGAAACCTGCTCCAGTGGCTGCTCGGAATCGCCCACCACCAGGCGGCCGTGCACTGGAAGAACATCGCCCGCACCACCGACATCCGCCGGCTCGCCCAGAATCGCGGGGCGATCGAATGGGACGACGAGACCGACCCGGCGGCACTCCTCGAACAGCAGGAGAACGCCCAGCTGGTCCGGTTCGTTCTCGCGGCACTCCCCGCCGACTACGCGCTGCTTCTCACCGGAAAATACCTCGACGGCAAGACCGTCGAACAACTTGTTGACGAGATCGGCGGAACGACGGAATCGGTCCGGTCCCGTCTGGCCCGTGCCCGACGCGAGTTCCGCGACCTGTTCGATCGGGAGACGGGCGGGCATTCGCTGATGGCGGCGAAAGCCGTGCCTGATCCCGGCATTCCCCCGGACATCTGACGACGCCCGCGGTTGCATCCGTGTTGCCGTAGCCCGCAGTCCCGAAAAGCCTCGCGAAAGACCCTGACCTGAGCCCTGAACGTCCCTTGTCGAACGAACTTCCCACCGACCCGAGCGAACGCAAGATCGAGGCTCTCCTGAGAGCGGTCGAGGCGGACGCGGCGCCGGTGGATGCCGCTGCGCTCGAGCGGATCGGCCGGCTGGCGGCGGATGCCTTTGCCCCTGTCACCGCTTCTCCACCGCGAGAACCGCAACTCCTTGCCTCCAAGTTTCCAGACCTCTCTAAGGCCGAGGCCGGCTCGTCCGTTTCGACGGAGTCGCCGCTCGCTTCCAGGTCTTGCGCACCTCCTCTCCCCAGCTCACCCGGGAGTCGTCCGATGTTCTTCCTCTTCACCCGTCTGCTCGCG
>JAEYWB010000580.1 GCA_023429275.1 Planctomycetota bacterium | reverse complement strand
GTTCCGATCGACCTGTAAAGCGGAACCCCGGGAGATTCACACTGGCTCCGAGCGAGCGCATATCCTCGCTGGACCATAACTTCCGCCTTCAGGATAATCCGCCGCCGATGGGGCCTCGAGCCTGTCCCCCTGTCGCACATGACTTCTTCTTCACCAGCCCCGAACGGATTCCAAGCTCACATGAAAATTGAGCACGTTGCCCTCAATGTCACCCAGCCACTCGACATGTCGCGGTGGTACGTCGAACACCTCGGCTTCACGGTCAAGCGGCGGTACATGGAGGCCCCGTGGGGGCATTTTCTCGCCGACAGCTCCGACAAGGTGATGCTCGAGCTCTATGGGAACACCGACGTCCCGCGACTCGACCTCCCCAACGTCGCCCCGCCTGCCCTGCATTTTGCCTTCACATCGTCGAATGTTGATGCTGACGTGAAGCGGCTGCAGGCCGCGGGAGCAACGCTTGTCAGCGGTCCCGAGAGCGCCTCGAACGGCGACCGACTCGCCATGCTCCGAGACCCCTGGGGGGTCTGCATCCAGCTCGTCAGCCGGTCGCAACCGATGGTTTGAGCCCGGCCGAGCATCACGGCCAGCCATGGAACTCGCTCTCTTTCCCGTCGCTTCTGCGACTCGAAACTCAGTCGTTCCGTGTTTTCAGTTTTCCGTTCCAACCTCTTGCTGTGCAAGTGATTTGCATAGCAGGCGGTTTGCTCCCACTGACTGAAAACTGATGACTGAGAACTTCGTACTACTGGAAATTGAGATTCCGGGTTTCAGAACGGTACGATTGGGACGGTGGGGAGAGACGTGAGGTTCCGCTCCCCGCCGATTGTTGCAGGTGATGCTTGCCTCAGAAGTTGCTCATCGACGCCGACCCGGGAATTGGCGACGCCGTAGCGATCGCGCTGGCCGTTGCCGATCCGGAACTCGAAGTCCTGGCTGTGACGGGAACCGCCGGCTGCGTGGCGGGCGAAACCGCCAGCCGGAACATCCTGACGGTGGTCTCCCACCTCGATCCGCCGCGCTGGCCGCGGTTCGGGCAGGCGGAAGGCCCTCGGAAGCTGGGGAAAGCGGACCGGTTCTTTCCCAATCCCCAGCTGCTGTATGGGGTTCACGGCCTCGGCGACTGCCCTTCGCAGGACGTGGAACACCATCAGCGGCACGAATCAGCCAAGGTCCTGATCGACTGCGTCCGTGCGGCCCCGGATGAGTGCGTGCTATTGACGCTCGGGCCCCTGACGAATGTCCAGAGGGCGGTCGAGCTCTTCCCGGACTTCCTGCAGAACCTCAAGGGACTGGTCTGCCTGGGAGGGTCGATTCACGCCCAGGGAGACCTTCAGGCGGCGGTGGAGTTCAACATCGGCGCCGACCCCGAGGCCGCGCGTGCGGTTCTGACGATGATGGCGGTCAAAATGCTCGTACCGCTCGAAGTCTCACGGCAGATGACGCTCTCATTCGAGCAGTACCAGAGGCTTCCCGGCCAGGGACGCCCGATCCGCCGGCTACTCGAACAGTTGATCCCGTATGGACTTCGGGCGAGCCGCCAGCACCTGGGCCTCGAAGGGCTGCTGCTTCCGGAAGTGGTCGCCCTCGCGGCGGTCACGAATCCGGGGCTGTTCGAACGCGAAGAGGGAATCCTCGATGTCGAGCTCCATGGCGAGCTGACCCGGGGCATGACGGTGATCGACCGCCGCCGGACCGGACCGCGGGAGACAAACGTCAGCATCGCGACGGGTGTGGAACACCAGGCGGTGCTCGACTATCTCACGCGCCTCGTCCGGGGCTGACCGTGGCGAAACTCCCGGCCTGATTGGCACCTGGAAGACCGCTTTCACTCTGCCACCTCGTCCCGGTGTGGGCTTTGGTGATGCGATCGACGCGGTCTACCGGCCGATGGGGGCCTCCGACTGTAACGGCACAGCCGCTACAGGGCCGCTTAGCCTCATTGGCCTTCCCACTCTCCCCAAAGCTCGTGACTGACACATCTCAGTCAACTGGAATTTGTGCCAGTAAGGTGGCGTAAATCCTGTGGCGCTCAGGTGGAAGAATTGAAGTTGCCCGGGGGGAGCCGCATCATGCAGCCGCGTTCCCCATACCGTTGTCGCGAAAGGTGGCTCCCCGATGCTCGTCCCTGATCTCTTCCGCGTGGAGCTGGTCGAAGACGCCGAACTGCAGGCCAATACGATGATCGCTCCCCTGAGCGTGATCCGTGACATCCGCACCGCGGTTCCGAACCTCGCGATCAACCTGATGGTCGGTTTCGACGACCGGATCCATGTCTCGCCCGATCTCTACGAAGCGTTCAACGTCTGGAGCAGCCACCAGCCGGACGCCGAGCAGATGAATTAAAGCGGGTCGATTCGTGGCGGCCCCTTCGACGCCGCCTGCGAACTTGTGTCGGACGTCATCCCGCTTCCAGTGGATGACGAGTCGGGCCTGCTGAAGCGGACGAAGAGACGATTCTTCCTCCCTCCCGCTCCCCCTTTCCCTCCCCCGGCCGCCCTGCGATCCGTGACGGTCGAAAGGGCGGCAGTTCCGTCGGCCGGTCTCCCCTCCCTTGGCGATGTCGTTTCGCCAATTCCCGCTGTTGAGCTATCGTGCTCCGGCGGCGTCTCATCTCGAGGGGCCTTACCGGCACGGATGTTCCATGGCGCGACTGCACCTGTTCGAGGCGTTCGGTATCGAGCTCGAGTACATGCTGGTCTCGGCGGAGACGCTCGACGTCCTGCCGAAGGTCGATGCAATCCTCTCGGCCGAGGCGGGCGGGGAGATCGTCTCCGACGTCGAGTTCCCGGAGATCACCTGGTCGAACGAACTCGTCCGCCACGTGATCGAGCTGAAGACCTCCGCGCCCCGCCCGAACCTCGACGGACTCGCCGTAGCGATGCAGGAGCACGTGGGGCGGATCAACGCCCTCGCGAAGGAAATCGGCGGGCGGCTGCTGCCGACGGCGATGCATCCGTGGATGCGCCCCGAGCGGGAAATGGAGCTCTGGCCGCACGACAACCACGTGATCTACGAGACCTTCAACCGGATCTTCGACTGCCGGGGCCATGGATGGGCGAACCTGCAGAGCATGCACATCAACCTGCCGTTCGCGGACGATGCCGAGTTCGGCCGTCTGCACGCGGCGATCCGGCTTCTGCTGCCGCTTCTGCCCGCCCTCGCGGCGAGTTCTCCGATCGTGGAGGGAGCGGCGACGGGGCTGCTCGACAGCCGCCTCGAGCAATACCGGACAAACGCCCGCCGGATCGCCTCGATCACCGGACGCGTCGTTCCCGAGCCGGTCTACACCGAAGCGGACTATGACCGCGAGATCTTCCAGCCGATGCACCGGGACATCGCCCCGTACGACCCCGATGGCGTTATTCAGCAGGAGTTTCTGAACGCCCGCGGGGCGATCGCCCGCTTCAGCCGCGGGGCGATCGAAATCCGGGTGCTCGACCTGCAGGAATGTCCCCAGGCGGACATCGCCGTCGCGCGGCTGGTGATCGATACCCTGAAGAGGCTCGTCGCCGAGACCTGGACGCCGCTGTCGCACCAGCAGGCCGTCGCGGTCGCTCCGCTCGAACGGCTGCTGCTCGGCACGATCCGCGATGGCGAACGATTCGCGATCGATGATCCGGAGTACCTCGCTCACTTCGGGATCAAAGAGCCTGGCCCGATGAAGGCGGGAGAGGTGCTGCGCCGCATCGCCGAAGGAGCGGAAGACCCGGCGCTCAAGGCCGGAGGAGCGTCCGCTCCGCCCCTCGAGACGATCCTGAACCACGGGACCCTGGCGACCCGGATTCTCGAGCGCCTCAAGGCCGCCGGGACGGAGCAGAGGGTCTACGGCGAGCTGGCCGACTGCCTCAGCGTCGGAAGCATCTTCCGCCCCTGAAGTTGCCGACTTGCTCCGCGAAATGAGCGACTCAACATCGGCTTCCCACCCATTGCCGCCGGCCTGGCACTGACGAGGTCTGATGCTCCGTTCGCTCATCTCGTGGAGCGAGACGGCTACGATAACTGGCAACCGCCCCGCCAGCCCCCTACCCTTCCCGGCTTGCGACCTGTCGCGTCCCTCGTCCTTCCCTCCCGCAGGCCCCGCCGTGCTCGAGATTCTTCCCGCTATCGACCTCCGCGGTGGAAAATGCGTCCGCCTTCGACAGGGAGATTACAACCAGGAGACGGTCTTCGGAGATGATCCCGCCGCCATGGCCGCCCAGTGGGAGGCGGGCGGGGCGACGCGGCTGCACCTCGTCGACCTCGACGGAGCCAAGGCGGGGCAGCCGGTCAATCTGCCGGCCATCCGGGCGATTCTCTCCGCCGTCAAGGTCCCTTGTCAGCTCGGGGGGGGCATTCGGGACACGGCCACCATCGAGGCGATGCTCGGCGAGGTCGGGATCGGCCGGGTCATCGTCGGGACCGCGGCCCTGAAG
>JAEYWB010000748.1 GCA_023429275.1 Planctomycetota bacterium | reverse complement strand
TTTCTGTCCGGGCCCCTCCCCGCTGTTCCTCCTTGAGCACATCGGTCCCGCCAAACGGGCAGACGATCTCCGCCCCCAGCAGCCGGTTCGCGACCTCCTGGGCCTGCTCCAGTTTGACTCCGAGTTGTTGCGTCAGGCGGTGGAGCAGGCTCTCGTTGGCGTCCCCCGTCGAGCGATCCAGCAGGAAGCACTGGGCGCGCAGCAGCGGAGCGGTCCGCGACGCCCCGAGGTCGGCGACCGAGAGCCGGATCTGCGCCGGGCGCTCGGCCGGAACGACCGCGAGCCCCGGCGTCACCTCTTCCAGCACCCGCTTCTGACTTCCGAGAGTCAGGAAGCCTCCGTGGTTGCGGGTCCAGGCCTGCTTGTTGCTGAAGAAATCGCGGGGCTGCGTCGCATACCCCTCCTTGTCTGTCTCGCCGGTCCCCTCCCCCTGGAGGAACCGGGAGAGCAGACTCCCGGGCGACGAGCCGAGGTAGTACGCCGGCGGCATGTCGACCGTGGGGCGGACGTACTCCTCGTCGAGCACAAAGTGGATCTCGTGATCCCGCAGCCCGGCGAAGGCTGTTCCCTCCACCGAACTGAGCATGCGGCTGAGCTGCACCTCGAGCGTGAAGAGGTCCCCCGCCGCCCGCGTCAGCTTCGTCCGGGTCGCCTCTCCGAGAATCCGCTCGAGCCCCCCCAGCCCCTGTCTCGTGTAGGGGGTGACCGCGATATCGAGAACGACCTTCTCGCGGTCCATCCCGGTCTCTTTCCGCTGGATCGCGACGACGACCGGGTCCATTCGCGTGTAGAGCCGGCGGTAAAACGTCGCGAACTCGTCGTAGGCCCGCACCTCCGACTTCGTCAGGCCGGCAATCTCGACGTCCGGGATCGGCAGAAACGTTCGCCGCGCGCCGCGGAGGGAGTCGCTCACCTCCCCCCGCTCCCCGGCTCCCGGGGCCGCCAGCACCGGGCGGCTCCCATCAGGCCGCGTTTCGATCGAGGCGGGCAGGAACTTTTCCTTCACGAGCGCTTCGAGCGACTCCCCGTTCTTCCCTTCGAGCCGGGCCGCCATCTGCGCCATCTGGACCAGTTCGAGATCGGTCTCCGCCTGCATCCGGCGGGTCATCTCGGTCCGGTACTTCGGTCCCACGAGCTGTCGGAACCACGGATCGGAGAGATACACGAACGTCGCGTCCCCGGCATCGGCGGGGTACTTCGAGCGGGCGTACTGGAACTCTTCGAGCTTCGCGAGGCTCTTCTCCCCCTCGGCCGCCTTCAGGAACCGCTCGACGATCGTCCGCGACGTCGTCACGAGATGGACGTTCCCATGGACGGCGTAGAACGACCGGACGCGGTTGTCCGCCGTCGAGAGGAACGAAACCTTGTTCCCGGCGATCTCGAGGGTCTGCTCCGTGATCGCCCCGTTCGCCTTCCGGACCGTCCCCCGCAGCCCCGCCAGGGCCGCTCCGAGCAGGGGAGTTCCGCGGGACTCGAGCAACACTCCGATCGCCGCCCCCTCCCGGACAAAGCTGTCCATGCCGATCAACGCCACGTCGGAAACCGCCTGCTCGCCGAGAAGGTCGGCAATCGCCTCCTCGGGCAGGACGAGCTGCGTCTGCAGGCGAGACGTGATCCCGTAGTCGAGACCGCGAGCCGAGATCTGGCTCCGCAGGTTCTCCCCCCAGCTGGAGAGGAAGCCGCGAAACCATCGAAAGTTCGCGTACGAACCGAACCGGATGTAGAAGCACTCCTCGGGGACGTACGAAGCGAGAGTCTCGATCGGCGGCTTCTCATGAGCCGGAACCGGCACCTGCGGAGGGAGAACGGCGGTCGGGAGCGGCTGGTCCGCCTTCTCCTCATCCGCTTCCGTCTTCAGGAGCCGTTCGGCCTGCATCGCCTGCCGGATCTCCTCGGTGCCGATGAACAGCCCGAGTGTCTTGTCGAATCCCCCCGACCAGGGGCCGGGCATTTTCGGCAGAGTCCGTCCAAGGCGACGCGCCAGCATCCCGAGGACATACGTGTCGACCTGCGGATAGTGCGACCGGCTGCGGCGGATGTTCGCCCCCTCCGCCACCTTCGTCCGCCACCAGTCATGCAGGAGCGCCGCGTGCCGGGCGGGATTCCGCTCGGGAGCGACTCGCAACCCGTGCTGGCTGCCGCCATCCCACACCGTCACGTCGAACGGCTCCGTCCCCTGGAAGGCGAACCAGAGGTCGATCGACTCCGCAACCCGCCCCCCGGGCACGGACTCCTTCCCCGCGAGGCTCTGGCGGATCGAGAAGACGGGATACAGCGGCGCCGGCGATTTCTGCTTCCCTTCGACCGACAGCGCCGGACGCCGCTCGAGGTAATGCCAGACGTCGGTCGGATACTCGATGCGGACATGGGCCACGCCGAATGGCTCCCCCTGGCACGCCTCGACCGTCGCGCGGCCGGAGCGGGACTGCGGCTCATCGTCCTCCCCCGCCGTCCCCCTCTCCTGGGCAGGCGCCCCGGAAAGAAATGTCATCACGGCCAGCAGGGCCAGAACCGGCA
>JAEYWB010000701.1 GCA_023429275.1 Planctomycetota bacterium | reverse complement strand
GAAATGAACTGGCGTGGGATTGGTTAGGCAAGGTGGGGCTCTGCGTCTCGGCAGGTGGAATTCAAAAGGCTTCCCTGGCGTTCTTCCTACGGCCCACAGCCCACAGCCCCTGTCAAGCGGGCCTGCGGCTTGCGGGTCCCTGAGGCCGTGACCGCCGAGGAGAATTCTGGCACAATACCGGTCAAGCCATGATGGCCGACCGCAGTGGCGCCGGGACGGAGAAGTGGTTTCAACCGGTGCTCGCGGCGAGAGAGTGCCAGTTGCCCCGGTTGTAGGGAATCGGGGGCGAACGGGCCTTCGTTCATCGTCGCAAGTGCGGTCTTATCCACGCGTTGTGCCGGACGCGGGGGATTCAAGCGGGTGGGCGGGGTTTCGCGTTGACAGGCGTCTGACCCCCGCCAAACGTGTCCAGTGGTTTCGCGCGCTTTGCGCAGTCTCATGGCGGGTTCGGTTATGCGCTGTCCAGAATGTCAGGCAACTCTCGGTTCGCTCGATCTCGAGCGCCAGAAATGTCCCGCCTGCGGATTCTCGTTCGCGTCGGATTTCAACGATGCCGCCGAGGGGAGCGCCACCTATGCCAGCTCCGACGAGGACGTGAACGAGTCCGGAGCGACTTACCTGTCCGACGAGACCCCTGCAGAGGACGACCCCGCCGTTTCCGGCGAGGACGACGCCAGCCGCGGGACGAATGCTGACCAGACGTACCTGTCGGACGAGTGGCCCGAACACGAAGGAAAGGGACCGGAGAAGACGATCGGTCTGGACGCGTTCGATCCGACGAAGACTTCCGCGTCGACTCCGGATGCCCCCCTCGCGACGGTCCAGAACACCCTCGACTGTGGGGCAGCCCCGCGGCACACCGGCGACACCAGCGTCGATGCGACGTTCATTTCGGATGAGTGGCCGGAGCACGAAGCGGTCGAGCCCACCCGGAGGACGGGCGATGGTGAGGCGCCCCCCTCGGCCGTCGACAGCACGGGCCAGACGATGACGTCGAACGACTTTTCGAACGCCGGCGAGAGCGGCGGCTTCGTCGTCGTCACCCAGGGGAACAGCTCCCGCGGATCGGCGGACGAGAGCAGCCAGACGATGGTCTCGGATGCGCCGCACGCGAGCGAGATGCGGACGCTCCAGTCGAACTTCGGCGACATCAGCGGCGACCAGCCCGCGATGACGCTCAAGACGGTCGATCCGAAGGCTCCCACGGGGGATTCCGCCCGCGGGACGCTCGAAACCGTCCCCCGCCGCTCCATGCGTGGCGGCGAGACGCCGCAGATCAACCGGCCCGACTACGAACTGGTGAAGGTCCTCGGCGAGGGGGGGATGGGGATCGTCTGGACGGCCCGCCAGACCTCCGTCGACCGCTCCGTCGCCGTCAAGATGATCAAGGGGCCCGCCGCCCGGAGCCGCACCCAGCGGCAGAAGTTCCTGGCCGAGGCGATCGTCACCGGGGATCTCGACCATCCCAACATCGTCCCGATCTACGACGTCGGGTCGGACGACAAGGGGATCCTGTTCTACAGCATGAAGCAGGTCCAGGGGACACCCTGGCTCAAGGTCCTCAAGAAGAAGTCGCTCCACGAGAACCTGGAGATTCTCCTGCGGACCGCCGACGCGGTCGCCTTCGCTCACGCCCGGGGAATCATCCACCGCGACCTCAAGCCCGAGAACGTCATGCTCGGGAGCTTCGGTGAAGTCCTCGTGATGGACTGGGGGCTCGCACTCCCGACGGCGCAGTTCCAGAAGGGGCGCGATGTCGTCACTCCCGGCATGGGGGGGACGCCGGCCTACATGGCGCCCGAGATGGCGACCGGGCCGATCGACCGGATTACATTCGCGAGCGACATCTACCTGCTCGGGGCCATCCTGTTCGAGATGGTGACCGGCAAGGCCCCGCACCCCGGGAAGAAGGTGCAGGAGTGCCTGCTGAACGCGATGCGGAACGTCCTGTCGGAGACTGACAAGACGGGCGAGCTCGTCGACATCGCGAAGAAGGCGATGGCGACGCATCCGGTCGACCGGTATCCGACCGTCAAGGACTTCCAGGACGCGATCCGGGGCTACCTTTCGCACTCGGAGAGCATCGCGATGGCGGTGCGTGCCGAGGAGGATCTGGAGGCCGCGAAGAAGACCGGGGATTACACCGCCTTCAACAAGGCCGTGTTCGGGTTCGAGGAGGCGCTCGAGCTCTGGGCCGAAAACGCCCAGGCGGCGAAGGGGCTCAGCGCCGCCCGGCTCGCGTATGCCGGGGCGGCTCTCGACAAGGGAGACTTCGATCTCGGGCTGTCACTCGTCAAATCGAACGAGCCTGAGCATGTCGCTCTCCGCGGGAAGCTTCAGGAAGGGCTCGACGAACGGGCGGCCAGGCATCGCCGCCTCCAGGCGGCCAAGCGGGTCATGGGGGCGATGGCCGCGGCGATCTTCCTGATCGTCACCGTCTCGTTTTTCTGGATCCAGTCCGAACGCAGGGTCGCGATCGAGCAGAGGGACGAAGCCAAGAAGCAGGAAGGGATCGCCAAGGATCAGACCCTCATCGCCACCCGCGAGCGGGACAACGCGCAGAAGCAGGAGCGGATCGCCAACGAGCAGAGGCTGCTCGTCGTCAAGGAGCGGGATAACGCCAAAGCCCAGGAGAAGATCGCCAGCGAGCAGCGCGACGAGGCGAAGAGGCAGGAGATGATCGCCAATGAACAGAAGGTGATCGCCACGAAAGAGCGCGACAACGCGAAGATGCAGGAGAAGCTCGCCCTCGAGCAGAAGAAGCTGGCCGAAGAGCAGAAAGCGATCGCTACGAAGGAGCGTGACAACGCGAAGACGCAGGAACAGATCGCGCTGCAGCAGAAGAAGCTCGCCGACGAGCAGAAGGCGATCGCCACGAAGGAACGCGACAACGCCAGGATGCAGGAGCAGATCGCCGTCGCCCAGAAGAAGGTGGCGGACGAGCAGCGGACTCTCGCCCTCGAGGCGAAAGAGAAGGAGGAGTACGAGTCCTACATCGCCAAGATCGGGCTCGCGGCGGCGAAGATCGACGAGAACGCGTTTGATGTCGCCGAGGCCCTGCTCGTGGCCTGTCCGGTGGAACTCCGGAACTGGGAATGGGGCCGGCTGATGCACCTCTGCCGGCAGGCCTCGCGGGAGCTTCAGGCAGGCGGGCCGGTCGACGCGGTCGCCGTCTCCCCCGATGGCCGACGGGTCGCGGCCGGGAGTTGGGACAACAACGCCCGCATCTGGGACCTCGAAACTGGCAAGCTGCTGCTCGAGATCCCGCACACGGGGCTCTACGTCCACGGGGTCGCCTGGTCGCCCGATGGCAAGACCCTCGCGACCGGCGGCAGCGCCAAAGGGAAGTATCTCAACCTGTGGAGCGCCGAAACGGGAGAACTCCTGCGGACGCTCCCCGGTCATTCGGACGCCGTCGTGAGCGTTACGTTTTACGACAACGGCCAGTGGCTGCTGTCGACCTCCTACGATGAAACGGCCCGGCTGTGGGACCTGCGGGACCCCGCCGCGCCCCGCGAGGCGGCTCTCCTCAGGGATCACACCTGGTGGGTCTGGGACGCAGCCTTCTCTCCGGGCTTCGACCCGACATCGAAGGGACCGGGAAAGACCAACGGGATCGTCACCGGGAGCCAGGATGGCAAGGTCGTGATCTCCAGGGTGACGGCGGTGCAGGAAGTCGGCAGCAAAGAGGTCAGGGTCGAGCCGACCGGGGTCTTTACGGGTCACGAGGGGCCGGTCTACTGCGTCGCCTTTGACGCGACAGGGAGGAACGTCGCCTCCGGCGGGTATGACCGCCGCGTCCTTCTCTGGAACCCGATGGAGGTCCCCCCGACGTCATTCGGCGACGTCGAGAAGAGAGTCGAGGTCAAGGTCCGTGAACTCGCCGGCCATCCCGCCCCGGTGCAGTCGCTCTCGTTCTCGAAAGACGGGGCCCTGCTGCTCAGCGGCGGCCGCGACAACGCAGTGAAGGTCTGGAGTGTCGAGCAGGCGAAGGCCATCAAGACTCTCCGCGGTCACAACAGTGCCGTCCGGGCCGTCACCTGGACTCCCGACGGGCGGACGGTCGTCTCCGGCAGCCAGGACCAGCGCGTCCTCCTCTGGGGAATCGATTCGTACGAGGAGTTCCGCGTTCTCGAAGGGCGGACGCTGGCCGGGCACACGGACGCGATCCTCGGAGCCTCCTTCTCGCCCAGCGGCAAGGAGATCCTGACCGCCAGCCGCGACCGGACCGCCCGCTCCTGGGATGCCGCGACGGGGCATCTCCACCAGACCTTCCGCGAGGGGCACGACTATCTCGCTTCGAACGCGGTCTTCTTCCGGGACGGAAAGACGCTCGTGACGGCGGCCGCGGACGACACCGTCCGCTTCTGGGACGTCGCGACAGGGACGCAGTTCCTTCGCCTCACCGGCACCGGCTGGTCGGCGGCAATCGATCTCTCGCCGGACGGCCGATGGCTCGTCACCGGCAGCAACGACGAATCGGTCAAGCTGTGGGACCTCCGTGGGCTACGGCGGGATGACGAGTCGGGCCGGTCGAGCACGCTTCCTGCATCGGGAAAGCTGGCCGGTCACAACGGCCGGGTCACGGCGGTCGCCTTCGCGCCCGAAGGAAACGTCATCGTCACGGCGGACGCCAACGGACGCTGCCTGATGAGCCGGATCAACGAGGACGGGACGACGGCGCCGCTGTGGAACGTTCGTCACCACACGATGCGGATCTCCGCGATCAGTTTCCTCCCGAGTGGAGAAATCCTGACGGCGAGCAGCGACCACACCGTCTCGCGGCTCGATCCCCGGACGGGGCAGGAGATCGACGGACAGATCCTCAAGCACAAGACCCCGGTGGTCGCGGTTGCGGTGTCGAAGGACGGAAGCCGGATCGCGACCATCAGCGAGCTCCACGAGGCGACCGATGCGTTCAAGGAGGGCTCCCGCGTCACCCTGTTCGACGCCGCGACATCCAAAGCTCTCGAGACACTCGACTTCCCGGACTACTCCGTCACGTCGATCGACTTCTCGAAGGATGGCAAGGGCCTCCTGGCGGCCTGTTCCGACAACCGCGTTCGCGTGCTGTCGCCCGGATCCACCCATGCCGTCGGACCGGCCCTGATCGATTTCGAGGCGCGGGGCGGGCTCGTCTGGTCGGCCCGATTCACGGACGACTTCCGGTCGATCGTGACAGTCGGAGGAAGCGACGCCCGTCTGTGGGATGCCGCGACAGCGCGGGAGAGCATGACCTTCAGTCCGCACGGCGCGGTCGCCTCGGCACGGTTCTCCCCCGCAGGGGACAAAGTCGTCACGGGAAGCTGGGACAACTCCGCGAAGATCTGGAGCGCCAAGACGGGGCAGGCCCTGCTCAAGCTCGAGCATGGTCACACCGGCTACATCAACGCGACCGTCTTCTCTCCCGACGGACGGCAGGTGCTGACGGCGAGCGACGATGCGACCTGCAAGCTGTGGGACGTCAGGACAGGGAAGGTCATCCACACGCTCACAGGTCACAAGGACCGGGTCCGTTGGGCGACCTTCTCCCGGGACGGATCAATGATCCTGACTTCGTCCAACGACAAGACCGCCCGCCTGTGGGATGCCGCGACCGGGAAGCAGCAGGGAGAGCCGTTTGTCGGGCACGCCTGGGGAGTCCTGTGTGCACAGTTTTCGCCTGACGCAAAACGCATCATCACCGGAAGCGAGGATAACGAAGCCTGGGTCTGGGAGGTCGCGACCCGCCAGCCGCTCGCGAAGCTCAAGGGGCATGTCGCATCGGAGACGTCGGTCGCGTTCTCGTTGGACGGGCTGCGGGCTTTCACGGCGAGCCAGGACAACACGGCCAAACTCTGGGACGCGACCCCCGGCCGGGAGGGGAAGGAAATCCTGACGCTCAAGGGGCATAGCCAGGAGGTCACGTCGGTGGCGTTCTCGCCGGACGGCCGGGAAGTCCTGACGGCCAGCCGCGACGGGAAGGCGATCGTCTGGCTCACCACCGACTGGAAGGGCGAGCCGAGCCCGATCGCGACGCGCGGCGAGTGACGGTCCCCCCAAGGCTCGGACGGAGACTGATTTCAGATCACCCGCGCTGTGTGGACGCCTTTCAGCGTGCGCGGGGGGCAGGGATGAAGTGTGTCGAAATCCGCCGAAACTCCGGCAAAACATCCGCTCGATGCTCCCCCCTTCAGAATTGGTACGCCGAGTGCAAGAGATCGCACGACGGAGGCACTGGGCCTCCCTGACTTTGTGCCGTGCGAGGTTGCCATGTCGACGATTGGGGCGATGTTGTCCTGGATGGTGTTTGGTCTTGTGGCGGGGGCGATTGCACGTCTCCTCGTGCCGGGCCGTCAGTCGATGGGCCTGATCGCGACGATGATCCTTGGAGTCATCGGCTCGTTTGCCGGCGGGTTTCTGCACTCGGTCTTCCGCGGAGGAGACATGCTGCAGCCGTCCGGGATGCTCATGTCGATCGTCGGAGCGATCGTGGTCCTCGCTCTGGCGCTCTCCATGAGCGCGTCGCGAACGCCGCGGTAGTCCGGTTTCGGTTCAGCAAGGGAGTCGGGAAATGGTTGCGACAACCTCTTTCGAGAATGTCCGGCAAGGCCAGGCATCCGAGGAGCCGGAGCGGCGTGCCCGGGCACTCATGCCGGGCTGGTCGATCGTCGCTGCGGGGGCGAGTGTCCCGATCGGTGTATCGATTGCGGCCGCAGTGACGTCGTCGCTCGAATCCGTGTCGGAACGCGTGGCCATGACAGCGTGGATCGTCGTGGGCATCGTCGGAACGGCATCTGTCATCTCGGCGGCTTCCATCCTCCGAGGACGACGTCCTCGCCGGATTCGCGAAAAGCGCGTCGAAAAGGGACCGGGCGGCCGAAGCCGCGAGTCCATGACGCAGTGACAGCATCCCCTGCGTGCCGACAGGTGATCCCTCGCCGTTTACGAGCATTCGCGAAGACTGGTGTTCCTCTTCTTGAGAGCGTGGTCCGTTGGGGGATGGACGGCGCTCGAGAGCGGACGAGCGCTGGTCCTCGCGATGCTCATTTCTGCGCAATCCTCTTGTCCGGTGTACGCTTTCCCCGACGCGGTTGCGGATCTCCTGCCATGCGGCCGGCGGCGCTCAGCAACGCACAGCCCCAAGGTCGCGTCTCTCCAGGGCCTGAATCTCCATCGGTCACCCTCACGCTTCGTTGATCGAGTCGGCTATCATCAGGTTTTCGCGAAGTTCGCCGAGGTCATGTTTTTTTGACCCGGCGAGCAGCATCCGACCGATCTTCGTTCGACATGACCTCACCCCGTCCGTGCCTGAGCCCTCCGGCCGCCGCGATCCTGACTTTTCTGGCTCTCGTGCGCGCCGCCGGGGGCGGCGCTCCCGCAAACGGCAAGCAGGGCGACTCGCCTGCCGTGAAGATCGGTACGGGAGGCCGCGTCCAGGTCGGCCAGTGGACTCCGATCGTCGTCGAATCGAAATTGCCTGATGCGGGAAAGATCCATCCCGAGGTGATCGCCCCCGACCCGGATGGATTGCCCGTCCGCTTCGTTCTCCCGGATTTGAGCGGCGGTGCGTCACATGGCGAGTTCCTCATCGGGCAGATCGACAGCCCGGTCCGGGTCGAGCTTCATTCGTCTGAGAAGCCGGGCGAACCGGTCCAGGCGCCCACCCTGACGACACGGAATTCGGACCTCCAGATCCTCCGGCCGGACGTCCGGTTCTGGGGGGTCTTTTCGGAGGACGCCTTCCTCAAGGCCAGCCTCGAGAAGTTCGTCGCCGAGGTCGGTGCCGCAGGAGGAAAGCAGGGGGGGGCGACGCATTCGCCCGTTGAAGTCCGGACCCTTGTGCGCGAAGCCTCGCCCGATCCGGAGGGCCTCGATGCTCTCTTCATCAACGCGTCGACACTCGGCCAGCTCTCCTATGCTCCGGGAGGGGCGGGAGATCTCCTGAGGCAATGGGTCTCGCGCGGCGGCCAGCTCCTCGTCATTGCCCGGGGAGAGCCCGGCGACTTTACCGCCGCAGGGGTCACATCCTGGTTCCCGATCAAGGTCGATCCGGCCGCGCCGCTCCGATTCCGCGACCTTCAGATCCTCGGCAAGGGAATCAACCGCGGCCTCCTGCGGACTCCGCGGGCGGGTGTTGCCGGCGTCAAGATGACGGCTGACACGGGGCGCTCTCTCTCGGTCGGCCTTGAAGGGGATCTCCTCGTGCGGGCCCCTTACGGACGGGGCGGAGTGACGATGCTCGCCGTCGATGTCCAGACGGCTCCGCTCGAAGACTGGGACGGCCTGCCGGTCTTCCTCGGAGGCCTGGCCGACTTCGTCCCGACACGCGAAGCCCTCAAGCAGCGGACCGACCTCAACCCGACCGGGATCTCCGACCTGCAGACGCAGCTTCTCCGGACGACAAACGACTTCCCCGCGATCCGCCGCCCCTCGTACTGGGGAGCACTCGGGCTGATTCTCCTGGCATTCGCCGTCGTCGGTCCGCTCGATTACCTCGTTGTTCACTACCTCCTGCGGCGTCCGCACTGGACGTGGTTCACACTGGTCGCCTGGATCGGGCTCCTGACATTCGGCGGCGTCGCTTACGCCCGCAGCGTCACGGGAACCGCCGAACTGGCCAACCAGCTCGACCTTCTCGATGTCGATGAGACTCTCGGACGGATCGGTGCCCGGACGTGGTACACGATCTACAGTCCCGAGGCGCGGCGGATCGACCTCTCGATCGCCCCCGCCACGGAGGTCCCCGTCAAGGACATCACCATCTCCGACATCCGCTGGGCCGGCCGGCCGGAAGCCGGTTTTCGAGGGATGCATCGGCCGGGCGGGCTCAACACCGGCGAGCCGGGTTACACCATCGAACCGGCCACGGCGGGGAGTGCTCCCAGGCTCCTGGGGTATCCGCTCCGTCCGGGGTCGACCTGCGACGTGCAGGGGGAGTGGGAAGGAACGTTGACCACCCCGCTCATCCGGAGCGAACTGCAGGGGGACACGAAGAGCCGGTTTCTGGGGACGTTCACGAGCGACATCCCCGGGAGTGTTCAGGACTGGTTCATCGCCTACGGAACATTTGCCTTCTATGCACCGCTCGAGGCCCGGGGCTTCCCGATCATGACCCTGAAGCCCGGCACGACCGTGAATGTCAAGGAACTCCAGGCGCGGCGGCTGGACGACTTCCTCTCGGGGATCGTCACGACCTCCCGCCTCAAGGATGCCGCCAGGAAGGAGGAGGAGTTCGCCTTCACCCGCGCCCCGTACGACCAGGTCGGGATGGACCCGTATGCCATCTTCAAGGCGGTGTCGTTCTACAAGGCGGTGGGGGGGCATGGGTATGTCCAGCTCGCCAACGGTCCCGTCTTCCCGCTCGACCGTTCGAGCGTCGTCCAGAACGGCCACGCGGTTCTCTTCGGCCGGATCGAGAT
>JAEYWB010000631.1 GCA_023429275.1 Planctomycetota bacterium | reverse complement strand
CGAATCGTGCCAGGAGCCGGGTCCGGCAGATTCTCGCCGCCGTGCCGAACGCCCGCGTCTTCGGTCCCGGGCAGAACATCCTGACGATCGCCGGGGTCTCGCAGTTGCCGGTGTATCTCGGGATCGGTCCCTCCGAATACTTCGAGGGAAAAGCGGCGACGATATCGAGCCAGCCCGATCCGAAGCTCTCGGAGGCGGAGATCGCGGACCGCGTCCAATGGCTTCGTGAGCAGGGGGTGACGCACGTTCTCGGCCAACGGCGCTGGGACACCGCCCGCTGGCCGCTGAGACTTGTGTGGGAGGGAATGGACGAGTTGTTCAACCCGGCCTGGGGGGAGTTCCGCGAGCCTCTCTACCTGTATGAGCTGGTCGACGCTCCGGGGCGCGTGACGCTGGAGGGAGGGGCGACCGGCTCGGTGGCGATCATGGACTACCGGGCGAACAAGGTCTCTCTCAAGTGCGCCCTGAAGACCCCAGGCCGCGTCGTCCTCCGGGACCTTCACTATCCGGGCTGGGTCGTCACGGTCGACGGACGAGCCGTTGCGGCGGACATGGAGGCCGCGCCGTTTCGGGCGGTCTCGCTCGACGAAGGGCCGCATGAGATTGTCTGGAGCTATCAGCCGAAGAGTTTGCGTGTCGGCGGGATCGTCAGCCTGTCGACGCTTGTTGTGATCCTGCTGGCTGCGGCGTTCAGCGGGAGAAAGAAGACCGGGGTGACTCCGCCGGCCGGCTGAATGTCGCCTTTCATCGCCCCGCTGGTGACAGCAAGTCGCGCAGGTGGAAGTGGTGCTTGCCGAGCTTGCCGCCGTAGTTGCCGGCGGTGATCCGGAGAACGCCCGGCTGCCCGGCCGCGGCGTGGAGGCCCCGTTTCATCGCCCCCTGCACCGCCTCGAAGGTCAGCCCGTCGATCACGATCTCGTACACCGCATGGCACGCCGCGGGGAGCTCCGTGCGGGTCAGCGGGCGAATCGTCGGGCAGTAGGCGTCATTCGTGCTCGCCTTGAGCCTGGGATACTTCGACCCGACCTTGCTCCCCGACCGGACGATCCCTCCGGGGAACGGTAGGACGACGTCGCGCCCCGTCCGGATCGCGTCCGCCGCCGCCTCGGCCGCGGTCAGGGCCGACGGGCCGTCCGCTCCGCAGATCAGGAGGTTGCCACCGGCGACACCGGTCGTCGTCCCGAACCAGTCCTCGCAAACGAACTCTCCGTCCATGACCGGAATCCGCCAGAAGCGGCGGTCGCCGAGCTTCTTGGACTTCTGGAATCCGTCGCCGTAGTAGCGGATCCCCCCGCCGACACGGATCTGCTTCTCCTTCGGGCATCCTTCGATGCCGTTGTAGCAGGCGGTCGTCGGACAGGTGAGAACGCACTGGCCGACCCGTCCCTGCACCGCTTTCCCCAGCCCCTCAATGCTGAAGCCGAACGCGAGGATCGCGACGCCGGGCCGACCGTCCGGCGTCTCCTCCGCCGGGACAGCCCGTTCGATGGCCGCCTCCATGTCACACGCGATGACGCTCGTGGCGTTGCCGCAGAAAACCGTCGCCGCCGTCATCGCCCAGCGCTCGCTGTCGGCCGTGATGATCAGCCGCGTCCCCTTGATCGAAAAGGCCTCGGCGAAGGTGTCGACGACCTCGACACCGTTGAGGGAGAGGAGCGGAATGGCGGTCGGCTCGGGCATGGAGGGGAGAGGAGAGGGAACAGGGAACAGGGAATAGGGAATAGGTGACTGGTGATCGGGAACAGAGTGGCTGCGGAAGGAGGTCGGGCGGAGGAATGGAACAGCGAGCGGACCAAGCCTGTTCCCTGTTCCCTGTCACCTGTTCCCTATCCCTGTTCCCTCATCCCTCTCGTGGCGGGACAACGACCGTCCCCTCCAGCTCGTCCGGGCGGATCGCGAAGTTGTTCCAGCGGATCGAGTAGGAGCGGTCGAACCAGTCGCGGATGTCGCCGAGGGCTCCGTGGTCGTAGTCGGGCTCGACGTGAAGCGTCTTCCCGACGAGCGGCTCGCGGATCTCCCCCTGCTCGACGATGACCCGGCCCGACTTCATGACGAGCCGGGGAAGCTCGAACATCGTCTCCTTGTTCTCGTGCGGCGTATAGATCGTGATGTCGGCGTCTGCGCCGGGGCCGAGGTGTCCCTTGCTGGTGAGCCCCAGGATCCGCGCGGGACCGGCCCGGGTGATGATTGCGATCTCCTGCAGCGTGTACTCGCGCGTCAGATCCGCCAGGACGCTTCGCTCGCGGACCTGCGGCGGGCAGGTCCGCAGGACGTCCTGCCGGTAGGTGCGGTCCATCAGCAGGCGGATGATCTGCGGATACGCGAGGAAGGAGCCGCCGTTGGGATGGTCGGTGCTCATGACGACCCGCCAGGGATCTTCGACGAGCAGATACCATTCAAGGCCGATCGCCCACTGCAGGGCGTGGACGAGCGACTTGTTCTTGTACTGGATCGGTGTGATGCCGCAGCCCGCCTCGACCTCGACGTCGCTGCTGAACCACTTGCGGCCGTAGATCCGCGACAGGTAGTAACCGAGCGGCCCGTCGCCGGTCATGCTCGTCGTCTCGCCGAACAGGACCTGGCCGACATCGACGGTGACGTTGGGATGCGAGTTGACGTAGTCGGCCAGCGCGCTGACGCGGCTGTTGAACGTGTTCTCGTCCCCCTCTCCGCCGCCGTAGCTGTGAAACTGAATGTGCGTCAGGTGCCCGCGGCGGCCTTCGAGGGCCTGCATGGTCGCGAGCGTGGTCTCCCAGTTGCCCGGCATGCCGAGCTGGTTGCAGTGGATATGGACCGGGTGCGGCAGGCCGAGCTCGCCGGCCGTCCGGGAGACCTCCTGAACGATCTGCCGGGGGGTGATCTCGAAGCGGTCGACGGGGGAATCGAAGCCGGAGATGTCCTTGCCCCGCTGGCTCTTCCAGACCTCGATCCCGCCCGGATTGACCAGTTTGGGGGCGTAGCCTTTCGTCGCGGAGAGGAGCCACGCAACGAAAGCCTTCAGCCGCGCGGACTCCTTCTTCTGGATCGCCTGCAGCACATACTGGTTGTTCCCCATCAGGACGAAGAAGCCCTTGTCGAGACAGGGAGTATCGGCGAACTCGTCGTGGGCGTGGCGTGCTCCGAGGGGGGGAATCGCGGCGTCGAACGCGGTCGTGTAGCCGAGCCCGGCGTACTTGTAGCCGGTGGCGAACGTGCTCGGCACGCTGCCGAGCGTCCCGCTGCGGGTGAGCGGCGTGCGGGCGAGGACTTCGCCCGGGCGTCGGCGCTCCTCGGGCCGCATCTTGCGGGCGACGTTCACCTTCGGCCCGGCAATGTGGGAGTGGAGGTCGACCCCGCCGGGCATCACGACCAGGCCGGCCGCGTCGATCACCCGGTCGATGACCGCGTCG
>JAEYWB010000585.1 GCA_023429275.1 Planctomycetota bacterium | reverse complement strand
GATACGGAGCGCGGCGCCGCACCTGCCGCTTCAGGTGATCTTCTTCAGCTGGCCGAGCGACGGCCCTTACACCTTCGTCACTCCGCTCGATGTCGCGATCCGCGGAGAGCGGGCGGAATTCAATGGCTTTCATGTCGCTCAGGTCATTGCGGCCCTACCGGAATCCTGCCCTGTCAGTTTCCTCGGTCACAGCCACGGCTGCCGGGTCATCCTCTCCACGCTTCATATTGCAGCCGGCGGGAGCATTCAGGATCTCTGCTTCCGCTACAACATGGGGACAAACCGCCGATATCGCGCCGTCCTGGCGGCGGCGGCGGTGGACCACAACTGGCTGAACCCTGGCGAGCGGTACGACGGCTCGATCCGCCGCTGCGAGGCCCTCCTGACGCTCATCAACCGTGAGGATCTGCCGATCGCGATCTATCCACTTCACCGGCCAGGGGCCGCGCGGGCGCTGGCTCGTGTCGGCCTGACGGAGCGCGACCGGGCGCGGCTCGGGGACCAGGCCTGCAAGGCTCGCGAACTGGATGTCACCTGCCTCGTCGGACATGACCATCTCTGGCCGGCCTATTTCCGCTGTCCGAAAATTGCGACCTGCATCGCTCCCTACGTCTATTTTCAGGACTCGCAGCCGGTCCAGGCTCGGGCTGAAGCAATCGGTCCGCCGCTGGAGCCGCCGGCGATTGGAGTCGTTCCGGGTGAGCAGACCAGCATCGGTCCGGCCGACCGGGAAGCCACGTTCCGGTGAAGCCTGCATCGTGACGATCTCAAAGACGAGTAGCCTGGGCTTTCCGATTACGACAAAGTTCATCTGCCCTTAATGCTTCGGGCGGGTTCGACCGAAGTTGCGGAAAAATCGTGAGTTCCGCCTAATCTTTTGACCGGGCGGAGACGTTAGCTACATCAACTCAGTGGCGACGGCGGACCTTTCCGCACGCGCCTCCCTGAAATCCGCACGAAACTGTTGGAACCTACTGATTTCTGCGGAACACTCGGGTCAAAAGGGAGGTCTAATCCCCCGAATGTCGCGTCATTGGAAGCGGGGCCAGATTTTCCCAGATCCCCCAACCGGAACATCCCGTAGACGGCTGTTCACGGTGTATGTAAACTCCCCGGGAGAGGGCCGCACACCCTCTTTCCGCCTGACCTCCCCGCCTTTTCCCTCCTCCCCACGGGCTCGTGGCCATTCCTCGCGATGGTTCACAACATCATGAACACATCACGTCTTAAGTTCGGGCTTCTGATCTCTGCCGCTCTGATTTCCCTTCCGTCGATCGCATCGGCACAGATCGAGATCGGAGTGCAATCCGAACAGACGGTGACCCTTCGGGATCAGCCTGATGCATCGGTGAAGCTCAACAACGGTCAGTACCGTTCCGGAAAGTTCATCTACGCTTCCCGTTACTACGTCGTGATCGAGCCGAAGCAGGCCGTCCGCCCCGACGTGATGAAGATGTACGGCGGCCTGGCGATCAAGTGGGAACAGATCGACACCTTCCGGATCACCTCTCTCGACGTCGAGATCACTCCGTCCGGGACGACCGGCGATGCGATCGTCGCTGCCCTCGGCGGCCTTCCCGGAGCCCAGGGAACCACCAAGGAGCCGACGACTCTCTACAAAGAGGCTCGTAAGGAAGAACGGAAGAAGCCGCAGCCCCCCAAGGACGACGAGCCGAAGGTTGTCGAGACCAAGCCGTCGGAAACCGTCCGGCCCGATGGCGGCAAGCCGGAAGTGGCTCCGGAAGTCACGCCCGTCCCCGGAACGACTCCCATCCCTTCCGCAACGCCTCCGGCCCCGGACGCCGTCACGACTCCGATGCCGGCGGAAACGCCAATCCCCGTTGCCACGGCCGAAGCGGTCTTTACGTGCAGCAGCTGCAACAAGGATGTCCGTGAGTCGCAGGCCAGGCTCGGCAAGTGTCCGCATTGCGGCGTGTCGTTCGGCAATGTGGCTGCAGCAACGGGCGCCCCCGCTCCCGCCCCTGCCCCGGCCGGGCCTCGAGTCCTTGAGATTCCGCAGACCGAACTCTCCGCCCAGCCGCAGGAGACCGGGTTCAGCTTCTCCAACATGTCTCTTGGCGGACAGATCGGCATTTTCGCCGGGATCATCGCCGTCCTGTTCATCGTCATGCGGATGATGTAAACCGGGGAGACCTCGGTGCGATCGAATGGCAAGGGGAGCTCGGCGGATGCCGAACGCTCCCCTTTCCTGTTTCTGGCTCCAACACTCCGAAAGGGTAACCTCCCGACCCGTGTTCCAGCTTGCTGACGATCCGCTGTCGCCCCATGCCGCCTGGATGCGCCGGGCCCTCCACCAGGCGAATGCCGCGTTGGAGCAGGAAGAGGTTCCGGTCGGCGCGATCATCGTGCACGACGGCCGGATTATCGGTGAAGGCTTCAACCAGCGCGAGTCACTGAATGATCCGACCGCTCATGCGGAGATCCTCGCGATTACGCAGGCGGCCGGTCAGCTTGGCTCCTGGCGGCTGACCGACTGCACGCTCTACGCGACGCTCGAACCGTGCCCGATGTGTGCCGGGGCGATCGTCCAGGCCCGGATCCCCCGCGTTGTCTACGGGACGACCGACCCCAAGGGAGGGGCCTGTCACACCCTCTATTCCATCACCGATGACCCGCGGCTGAACCACCGCTGCACCGTACTCGGCGGGGTCCTGCAGGAGGAGTGCCGGCAGATTCTGCAGGAGTTCTTTGCGGCCCAGCGAGCCCGTGG
>JAEYWB010000562.1 GCA_023429275.1 Planctomycetota bacterium | reverse complement strand
TGCGGTAAATGAACAGCGAATGGGCGACCCGGTCAACCGGCGTCCGCGACAGGAAGTCCACGAACCCGTCACGCCGGCACCAATACTGCCGACCGTCCGGCGCCGTTTGCCAGAAGTCCATCCCGTGCAGCATCGTCGCGCTCACGGCATACCAGCCCGGCGGTCGCGGCGCGGCGCTGTCGTCTTCGGGAAGGAAGAAATCAATACCGATCGTTCGCGGATTGAACTGCCCATAGTAGACGAGCCCGATCGGCCTGCGTCCCGCCTCGGGATGTTTCGCGAGCCAGTCCCGCAGCAGGAACAGGTCCTGCCCCCAGTCAACGTTGCTGTCGATGAGATGGCGGTGTCCCCCCGCCGGGCCGCCGGCGAGCTCGTTGAAATAGGAGAGGCTGTGCGGAACATGCCACAGGCTGCTCCCCACCAGCCACGCCACACCCCCCGTGACGACGCTCGACCAGATGCGCGCCCCTGCTCCCGCCCCCGACCACTGGCAGAGCATGGCCGATCGAGAGGTCCAGACGATCGCGTAGGGGACTGCAGGGAGCACATAACGAAGGTGGGCATTCCAGGAGGTCTCCGCACTCACAATCGCCAGCAGGAACAGGAACTGGAGGGGGAGCAGCCACTCCAGCCGTTGCGGAGGTTTCACCACGAGCGACGCGATGGCGACAGCAATGAGGATCAGCGTTCCGATCGGCGCCTTCACCGCCATGGCGTAGAGGTAGTAATACCAGAACCCGTGATCATACCACCGGCCGCCGAGATAGGTCCGGCGGTCGGTTTCGAAGTCCGCCTTCTGGATGTCGATCCCCATGACGAACTGCTCGGGAAACGGGATCGGGATCGACCCTAACCACGTCCCCTGGAATCGGTTTCCCGGCAGCGAACGCTTCCCCTCGTCACCGCCCGTCAGCGCTCGACTGACGAAGACATAGTCTCCTAGCCTTTTGAATGTTCCGTCGTAGAGATACCCGAGGTTGAAGACGTGCAGACCGACGAGCGCAAGGGTCGCGAACTGGAGTCCCGGGCGCAAAAGTCCACAGGACGCCTCCGGAGACCGCGTGCAGAGCAGCTTTCCCAGAGCGACGACAGGCCAGAGGAGACAGAGGATGATCCAGGTCGACTTTGTGAGCAGCGTCAGTCCCAGCAGCACGCCGGCGAGGAACGCTGCGCCCCACGTTCTCCGGTCGAGCCATCGCCAGAACGCGTAGTCCGCCGCCAGGCCGACAGCGGCGGCGTGACCATCGGGGGTCATGCAGGCGGCGTGGCCGATCAGAGCGGGAGAGAAGCACCAGAGAAAGAGTGCGAGCCAGGCTGATTTCCTGCCGAACAGTTCGTCGGCCCATCGAAAACTGACCCAGGCCCCGAGCCAGCAGAACGGGAGGCACGCCAGCCTCCCGAGCAGGATGTAGCGGTACGACCAGACGCCGTTCAGCTCGATGAAACCCGGCACCATCGAGAATTCGGATCGCGAGCCGGGGGCGACGCTGAAGAGCGTCCAGTCGGTCTCGCATCCGATGACCACTGCCGGAAGTGCGGCCACGGCCCGCACGAGCGGAGGGTTGACCCGATAGAGCTCGAAACGCCCGAGTTGCCAGTGGCTCACGCCGGCGATCAGGTGGGCGCATTCGTTGGCGTTGGGACTGTGGACAAGCGCCTCGATGACCACGATCACGGTGTAGACCGCGATCACCAGTCCCAGCAGGCATCGACCGGGGAGTCTTGCGCCTGCTCGTGTCCCAGGGGGGACACCGGTCCGAGGCAACAAGCCGTCGGACGCTCCGGACGAGTCGACATGCTGTCCATCGCGAGTCATGGTCGTACCGCCGTCTCCCCGCCCACGTGAAAGATGTAGATCGAATACCCCGCGCGTCCGATCGGTGTCATCGCCGCGAAACCGGCCAAACGGGGCTCCGCGGACCGATGAAAGCGATAGCCGATCATCTCGTTGACGCTCACCGCATAGAATCCGTCGCAGAGCCGCTCGCCCCCGACGACCGAACTTGCGCAGCCTCCAGTGCCGCCGCGGTCGTTGAAGATCGGAACCGTCGCGATCCCGACATCCGCGGCACCGATCCCGGTCGGGCCGACATAGGCGACCCGAAGCGGCGTCACCTCCGGGTGCCGGTCGACCCAGTGACGGAGCGCGTAGAGATCCTGCCCCCAGTCGATGTTGGCATCCGCCAGATGCCGCCAGCCGCCCGCCGCGCCGCCGGAGGCGAGATTAAAGTAGGAGAGGGAGTGCGGCAGCAGGGCCGCGCTGGAGGCAACGGTCGCCAGGGCGGCGAGGCGAACGACCCAGCGCGACGCCGACGTGAACGAGAACTCGACGACGGCCAGCCGGCTCGTCCAGACATAGAGTCCCGGAAGGGCCGGCAGCGCGTAACGGAAGTATCGGCTGAACCCTGTCTGCGAACTCACGACGGCCAGCACGATCAGCGGCGGCCCCCACACGAGAATATTTTTGAACGAAGGCCCCGAGCGCAAGAGTCGACCGACCCCCACGGCGGCGGACAGCCCCAGGAGCAGCAGCGTCCCCTCCGGCATCTTGACCAGGAGCGCGTAGAAGTAGTAGTGCCACCAGCCTCGGAACCGATGCTCGCCGCGCAGGTACGACCAGGCTCCCATCTCGAAGTCGAGGAGCTGCTGGTCCAGTCCCCGCACATAGTTCTCAGGGAGCGGCGAAGGAACCCGCCTCAGTCCCCAGACGTTGAATCGGTTGCCGACCGCTGGTTCATCCCGCCCGTCCGTCCCGGTTTCGCCCTCGCCTCTCAGGGCTCGGCTGGCGAACGAAAAGGAGCCCACCGGACGAAAGCTGCCCTCGAAGGCATAGACGAAATTGAGAAGCTGTACAGCGAGCGTCCCTCCAACGGTCGCCTGCACCAGGACCCGCCACCAGGAGCCTGAGGAGATTCTTTCCCGCATGATGGCGGTCGCCAGGACCGCTGCCCCCCACAGGGGGAGAACGCACAACCATGTACTCTTTGTCACGAGCGCGAGCGCCAGGCCGGATCCCGCCAGGAGAGCCCGCGGGAACGTGGGAGAGCGGGTCCACCGCCACAGCAGGCAGTGCGCCGTCAACCCGGTCGCGGCAGCCGCTGCGTCGGGAGTGATCGTGGCTCCCCAACCCAGAAGGTTGGGGCAGGAACAGTACAGCAGCAACGCCAGCGGTGCCGCGCGAAGGCCGTAGAGCTCGCGGGCCCACAGGTAGCTGACCAGCGCCCCGAGTGTCGAGAAGGGAAGACACGCAAGACGAGCGAACGTGACGTATCGAAGAACAAACGGACGGTTGGCCTCGATGAACGAAACGCCAACGGCGAACTCCGAGCGGTCGCGGATCGACGCGTCCGTGAACCGGCTGTAGTCGGTCTGCGGACCGAGGGGCAACACGGGGAGCGCGGCGACGAGCCGCACCGCCGGGGGATTCACGCGATAAAGCCGGAAGTCGCCGAATTGCCAATGCGAGACGCCGGCCGCGAGATGCGCGGGCTCATCCAGGACGGGGCTGTTGGCGATCGCGAGCCATGCGAGAACGATCAGGTGCAGGGTGAGGACGGCCGCGAGGAACCCCCGTTCGCCGCCCGAGAGAGGATCGGACCGGCCGCTGTCGACGCTTTCCCGAGAGGTGACTTCGACGCCAGGGGAAGATCGGTCGGTGGGGCGATGGGCCTGGTTCACGGGGCCGCCTCGTGAAGGCCGGGAGCTTGCGACGGTCCGGGAAGCAGTCGGGATTCCTGGGCGATCGTCGAGCCAACGTGAAATATCCAGATCGTATGGCCGACCCGGGCGGCCGGAGTAGCGGCCCGAAGCCAGTCAAGACGTGGGTCATCCGCGAACAGCACGTTCGCTCCGACGGCATACCAGCCGCTTGTCCGCTGCGCGAGCGGCTCCCGGGGGGCTCCGCCGCGGTAAGGCAGGAATGAGCGGATCCCGACGAGCTGAGGATCGATGGCGTCCGGGCAGATGACGCCGATCGCGGGGACGTCGGGCCGGCTCCGAAGCCATTCCCGCAGGAACAGGAGATCCTGCCCCCAGTCGAGATTGTTGTGCAGGAGATGCCGATGCCCGCCGGACGGTCCCCCGGCTAACTCGTTAAAGTAAGTCAGGGAGTGCGGGTAGACCCTCAGGCTGCTGAGAGCGCTCGCTGCCAGAATGCAGGCCACCAATGCACCGCGCCAGGGGACCCCGGCTGCGAGCCGCACGAGGATCGCGGCGGTCAGCGTGAACGCGAACGGGTAGCACGGCAGGACGTAGCGGAGATTGATGTTGATCCCCGTGTGAACGCTGGCCATCGCGAAGAAAACGGCAAGGTGGGCGATCAGGACCGCCAGCCGCACGGGCTCGGCGCGGCAGGAGCGCCGCATGACCAGTCCGAACGCGGCGAGAAGGACGAGGAGAAGTGTCGAGACGGGAGTTTTCACCAGAAGGGCATAGGCATAGTAGTACCACCAGCCCCCCTTCCGCCAATCGCCCCGAAGGTAGCTCCACTCGCCCCGTTCGAAGATCAGGCTCTGATGCGCGAGGCCGCGGGCGTACTGTTCCGGAAGGACAGATTCGAGGAGGGAGAGGGCGGACTGGCGGACAGTCCCTCTTGCCGCGAAACGGTCCGGGGCTGCCATCGGCAACGATTTCGCCGCATCGCCCGACGGAATCCCTGATCCCGGCGAAACGTAAAACGCGTGCGTCATCGCGAGCGCCACGACAACCATCATCGCGAGCTGCCCTGCCCCCAAGAGCCGGGTCCGCCGCATTGGCCAGGAGGAATGCAGGAGCGTGAGCCACAGGAACGGCCAGAGAGCGAGCAGCACAAGCATCGTCCCTTTGCAGAGAACGGCCAGGCCAAGGAGAACTCCCGATACGAGCGATCGGCCCCACGTCGGCCCCCCGAGCCACCGGTCGAACGCATAGGCGGCCGCGGCGCGGGCCCC
>JAEYWB010000458.1 GCA_023429275.1 Planctomycetota bacterium | reverse complement strand
ACCTTGTCGTCCATCTGCGAAACGAACGCCCCCATGCGCTGCATCGCCTCGGCCCGTTCCGGCGTCTCGCCGAAGTCCTGGTTGCGGTACATCGCCTTGTATTTCTCAGGCGCGTCGACCGGCAGATGGACCGCGTGAAGCGGAACGTAGATGAGCCAGGGAGACCTGGCCTGCCGGATCCATCCCTTCACCTCCTCAGCAACGAGCTCTGTGGCGTTCCCCGGCTCGTGGAAGAACTGCCCATCCCTGTGCCAGGTGTCGAGATACGGCCCCCTGCGGTACTGGTGAGTCCACGGATCGACCGCCCCGGTCAGGGAGCCGTAGCTGTGGTCGAATCCGTAGTGGTTCGGTCCCCATTCGGACTTCGAGCCGAGGTGCCACTTCCCGGCGATGTGCGTCGTGTACCCCGCCTCCTTCAGCGCCGAGGCGAGAGTGACCGTGCCACGGGTGAAGACCCGGAGGTTCGACGGACGAAGGGCGTGCGGACCGAACCGGCTGGTCCATCGACCTGACATCAGCGCGGTCCGCGTCGGTGTACAGACCGGCTGGACGTAGTGCCGGTCGAGTTCGACCCCTTCACGGACGAGCCGGTCGAGCGTCGGAGTCTTGTACGGCCCGCCGTGCCAGCCGACATCCTGCCAGCCCAGGTCGTCGGCGACGATCAGGAGGATATTCGGTTTCGGCGCGGGATCGGCCGCAAGCACGGAGACATTCCAGAAGGCCATTGCCAGCAGAACAACGAGCAATCGGGTCGCCACAGCACGTCCTCCCGAGACACGAGCAACAACCGCCACATCGCCTGCTACGCCGGACGTTCCCCAGCTTCCCACAGCCCACGGCCTACAGCCCTCAAATGGGCCTCGCCCACCGCGAGAGCTGGTTCGCCTCCGGACAGAGGAGCATCGGAACATTCGACGGCGACAGCTCCTTCTCGGCCGCCACTCCGACCGCGGTCATCGTCTCGACGATCCTGTCGGCGACTTCCTCATGAACACCAGCGACGAGGAGGCAGGGGGCGTGCTCCTGCAGGAAGCTCGTCACGGAGGTGACGTCTCGAAGGCCGAGGTCCGCAAAGAGCTGGAGCGACGCAACCCGCGCGGCGGCCTCGTGATCGAGAGCGTGGACCCGGACCTGAAAGCTCGACATGAAGCGGATCTCCGTTGCCCGATGAGGGTTTCGCAATTCCCACGGCTCTGAACGCGCTCCAACTCTACGGGGCGGAACGGACGCAATCCACTACGAGGCCACGAGATCTGGACGGTTCCCTTCCCCACCAGGCAAAGCCCGGAGAGGAGGCCGCCGTCCCCACGGTTGGGCTTCCAGAAAACTCACGTTGACCAAATCGGCCCGGCGCAGACAATCCGGCGGTTTCTGCCGGCGCTCGGGACATTGCGTCCCGGTTCCGGCATCCCCTGCCACTCGACACGGCCTCGACCGCGTCTTCTGGCAGCTCGACTTCCGTTCCGCGGACAAGGATGTCCCTCGTGAAGATCGCCATCGCCGCCGCTGCCGCTTTCACCCTGGCGTCTCTCGCCCCCTGCGAGATGACCGCGGCGGAAGACAGCTCTCTCTTCGAATCCGCGCTCGAGTCGGTCGAACAGCCGCTCATCGTCCGCGGCCAGAGTCCGGGCGCGATCCCCCCCGGAGCGGTCTATGGACAGCCGATGCCCTCCTTCGGTCAGCCGGCTCCGAGCTATGGCCAGCCCGTGCCTTACGGACAGCCGATGCAGGGCTATCCCGGCGGGGCTCCCATGACCAATGATCCCTGGATCTCAGGGAATCCGTACTCCCCGGTCTATCCCGCCCAGCCGATGGGTCCAACCTACACCTACGGGGTCCACGGGCCGGCTCCGGTCCAGTACGGGATGACCGAGCGGATCGACTTCACCTTCATGCCGAGCTCCGGCACGAGCCCCAACGTCGGCGACCTCAGCATCTTCGCGTTCGACTTCGAGAAGACCTTTTCCCACCAGCTCGGCGGAAACTGGACGCTGGGACTCGTCCCGCACCTCGGTATTCGCGCGTGGGACGGTCCGACCAACGGCGGGACGTCGTCTCTTCCCGGGTCGGGGTACTCCTTCGGCCTCGGTGTGAACCTCATGTCGCCGCAGGTCAACAACTGGAGCTTCGAGGTCGGGATCGACCCGACTCTGGCATGGGACTTCAATTCGTCCCTCTCGAGCAAAGGGGTGCTGATCGACGCCCACGCGGTCGCGTTCTGGCAGGCGAGCCCTCAGTGGATGGTGGCCCTTGGTGTCGCCTACTGGGACCGGGTGGATGACATCATCCTGCCGTACGCCGGCGTGGTCTACAGGCCAAACGACCTGTGGGAGTTCCGCCTGCTCTTCCCGAAGCCGCGGATTTCGTACTTCCTCGGAACGCCCAATGGCGTCGCAACCTGGGTCTACGTCGAGGCGGAGTACCATGTCGAGGCGTACCAGGTCGACACCTTCCCGATCGGAGCCCAGGATCGCGTGCAGATCCAGGACTGGCGCGTCGTGGGGGGGATGCGGTTCGAAGCCGGCTGGCTGACGACGTTTATCGAGGCGGGCTATGTGTTCGACAGAAAGGTCGACTTCGACAAGGTCGGGACCGACTTCGACGTCGATGGCGGATTCATCGGACGAGTGGGACTGCGGTTTTAGTAGCCATCTCACTCCGTGAGATGAGCGAGCCAGCATCGACTTGCCATCGCCAGGACGCGTCGTCATGAACGACGGCCGATCGCTTCCCGCAAATCTCGCGGAGCGAGATGGCGACCGAAGTCGACCTGCCTCCCCCCGTCACGTTCGCTCGCCGCTTCCTCCTGCTATCCTTCACACGTCGTCAACCGGCGTGGAGGCAGGAGTGATCTGGGACAAATTGCGGGGACATCGCGAGCAGATCGAGATGTTCCGCCGCGCCCTGCGCCGGGGACGGACGGCGCATGCGTTTCTTCTGATCGGCCCCTCGGGAATCGGCAAGCGGCTGTTCGCACGCCTGGTGACCCAGTGTCTCTTCTGCCAGCAGCGCCAGTCGGACGAGTTGGAAGCGTGCGGGGCGTGCAACGCCTGCCAGCAGGTATCGGCGGGGACCCATCCGGACCTGATCGAGATCGGCTGCCCGGAGGGAAAACGCGATCTGCCGATCGAGCTCATGGTCGGATCGCCGGACCGCCGCGGCCGGGAGGGGCTCTGTCATGACCTCTCCCTGAAGCCGATGTCCGCCAGCCGCAAGGTGGCGATCATCGACGACGCCGACTGCATGAACGAGGCGAGTGCGAACGCCCTGCTGAAGACGCTCGAAGAGCCCCCAGCGGGCTCGATCCTCTTCCTGATCACGCCGTCGCTCGATCCGATCCTGCCGACGATCCGGTCACGCTGCCAGCCGGTACGGTTCGGAGCCCTCTCGGAACCGGACGTGGCGGACCTGCTCGTCTCGCTCGAATGGGTCCCGGATTCACAGACCGCCGGGGCGATCGCGCGGCTGAGCGAAGGGAGCCTGGCGA
>JAEYWB010000369.1 GCA_023429275.1 Planctomycetota bacterium | reverse complement strand
CAAGCCCCCCGTCAGAACGCCGAAATTCTCACAAACAAAACACGCCCCTCGTCCTGAGGGGCGTTTTCATTTCGAGTCGTCAGTTTTCAGTCGTCAGTCCTCGGTTCATCACCATCAGCACGCTGGTCCGGCTGAAAACTGACAACTGAAGACTTAAAACTGGTTCAGCGGCTCGCCTGCGGGTTCGCCTTGATGCGGCCTTCCAGTGTGGCGGTCGTCTCTTTCAGGGCGTAGTCGATGTAGTCGTCGGTCGGGTGGATCAGCACCTGCACCGCGACATCGAGGGCCGCCTGGTCACCGAAGAAGCTCAGCGCCCGGACCGCTTCCAGCCGGACCCGCGGATGCTCGTCGTTGACCGCCGCTTCCAGCTTCTTGAGAGGCTCCTTCACCCGGTCCCGCCAGTAGCAGAGGACCCGGACACCCGCCGCGCGGGCGCGGCCATCCTTTGAGGCCAGGACGCGCTGCAGGAGCGTCTCGTCGACGACGTCGTGGTGCTGCTTCACCCACAGAAGCTCGAGGAGCTGGTGCTGCGATGCCTCGTCCTCCCCCTTGAGCGACGCGGCGACCTTGTCGACCGCCGCCATCACGTCCTTCGTCGGCCGGCTGCGGAGCTCGCGGCGGACCTTGTACCGCGCGCGGTCCTCATACGTCTTGAGAAGGCCGAGGAGCGTGTCGATCGGCTCGCCCGCGATCGGGGCGGGCTTCAGCAGCGGCTTGTTCTTGTAGGTGATCCGCCAGACGCGGCCATGGGTGTGGTCGCGCTTCGGATCGCGGATCGAGTGCTGCATGTGGCCGATGAGCGGGTTATACCAGTCGAGCAGGTACAGCGAGCCGTCGGGAGCGAAGTCGAGATCGACCGGCCGGAAGTACGGGTCCGACGACCGGACGAGCGGATCGACCGGATCAGCCGCGAACCCGCTGCCGTCCTCCTTCATCCGGTACTGCAGCGTCCCCTGGAACCCGATGCAGTTATTGAGGAGGTAGTCCCCCTGCATCTCGTCCGGGAAGTGCCGGCTCGAGACGAACTGGCATCCACAGGTCGGCCGCCACTGCTTCGTCAGGAACTGCTTGAGCCCGGGGTGCTTGCGGGGATAGTCGACATCCCCCGAGAAGGCGGCGGCGACGTAGTTGGCTCCGCCGGAGGCATCGGCACAGAAGTCCTGGCCCCACTTGTCGAAGCAGTATCCCCAGGGATTGGCGAACCCGTACGAGACGTGGATGTCGACCTTGTCGGTCTTCGGCTCATAGCGGAAGACGCCGGCGTTCTTGACCCGCTCGGGGCCGTACGGGGTCTCGATCTGCGTGTGGTGGAACGTCCCCTCCTGGAAGTACATCTCGCCGCCGGGCCCCCACTCGAAGGCGCTGATCGAGTGGTGGGAGTCGGCCGAGTCGAAGCCGTGCAGGACGAGTTCCTTCGAGTCCGCCTTGTCGTCGCCGTCGCGATCCGGCAGGAACAGCAGGTTCGGCTGGGCGGAAACGTAGACGCCGTTGTCGCCGAGCTCGAGGCCGATCGGGAGGTAGAGGCCGTCGGCGAAGACGGTCTGCTTGTCCGCCTTTCCGTCGCCGTTGGTGTCTTCGAAGATCAGGATCTTGTCGTTGACCGGCTGGCCGGGGAGGTACATCGGGTACGACGGGCAGGTCGCGACCCACAGGCGCCCCTTGTTGTCGAACACGAATGCGACCGGGTCCTTGAGGTCCGGGAAGTCCTGCTCGGAGGCGAAGCAGTTGATCTCGAAGTCCTTGGCGAGGGTGAATGTCCCCTTGGCTTCTTCGATCGTGCCGTACTTCGGGTCGTCCTTGAAGTTCGACTCGATCGTCGTGAACTCGCCGGTCTTCGAGTCGTCGATCTTCGCCGGAACGCTCTTCCCCTGCGCGACCTCCCAGATGCGGGCATCGCGGTCGGCGGTCATCTTCCGGAGCTTCTCGAACTCGGCCGGGAAGTTGACGACGCCGAACGGCTTCTTGCGGCCGCCGTAGATGTAGAAACCGTTGACCGCCCGGTAGTCGTAGAAGAACTGGAGGTTCTTCTCCTTGACCTCGGCCTCGATCTTCGCGAGGTCCCCCTTGTAGCTGGCGGGCTTCGCGCCGAAGAGGGCCTCGTCGAGGATCGGCGCGAGGGCCTTGTACCCCTCGTCGCTCAGGTGGCAGCCGTTGATCGTCAGGAACTTGCCCGCGGCGTTCGCCTTCGCGTAGGCGGCCTTCGTGGGGGCGAAGAGGTCGATGCAGAGAACGTCCTTCGCGGCGGCGACCTTCTTCATCGCCGCGACGTATTTCTCGATGCGATCGTTGTTCAGCTTGCCGGCGGGGATGTTCCGCCCGGCATGGTCCTCACAGGCGATCGGCGTCAGCAGGACGAGCTTCGGCGGGTTCGCGCCGTCGTACTTCGTCGACGTCGTCTCCTGGATGAACGCTTCGAGATCCTTCTCGAACTTCGGCAGGCCTTTCTCGCCCGCGAACGACTCGTTGTAACCGAAGGCCGCGAGGATCACCTGCGGCTTCTCGTCGGTCAGCTCGTGGCCGTGGTCCTTGAAGTCCTGCGACCGGGGCCGCAGCGTCAGTTCGTCGGCCGACCAGCCGAGGTCGCGGACGGTGAGCCTGTACCCGGGAAATCGGGCCTGCAGCAGCACTTCGAAGTGGGGGAAGTACTGCATCCGCTCGGCGAGGGTATTGCCGATGAGGACGATCTTGTCCCCGGCCTTTACGTCGAGTGACTTGGGAGCTTCGGCCCGGGCCATTCCAACGGGGCCGCTTCCGGCGAGAGCCAGCCCCAGGAGCAGGGCGAGCGAGGAGCGCTTGCGCAACATGCGAAACTTTCTGTGCGACGGAGTTTCGAGAGTCGACCGTTCAGTCCAGGCGTCCGCCAGAGTGCGGAGAGCAAGGAAAGTCTGCCATTCTGTCCCGGCGGAAGTCGAGAAACAATCGTCGCGGGAAGCGGATTCCGCCGCGCTCCTCCGGCCCGGCTATCGCCCCTTCCCACCGCGTACGCCGGCGCGAAGATCAGGACGCGATCATCAGACGAGAGCGTCTGGCCACCCCCCTCGATGCCTAGTCGATAACGTTTGCCGGCTTCGGAGGTGTTGCGGGCTTCGCGTTCGGGTCCGGCGGCGGCGGCTTCGGGCCGAAGAGGATCGGACCGCCGAGGTGAGTCGTGTACCGG
>JAEYWB010000364.1 GCA_023429275.1 Planctomycetota bacterium | reverse complement strand
GTTTGACAAGGAGGCGGTGGAGATCGAGGTCGCCGCGCTCGGGAGGCTCTCGATCAAGCCCGATGCGGTCCGGCGGATGTACCGGATCGACGGCAATCCCTCGCTGCTCTTCCATGGCCCGTCGGGGCTCGCCGGCTGGAAGACGAACGAGGAAGGGGCCTGGCAGGAGGATGGTCCGCATCTCAAGACCGACAAACAGGGGGCGATGCTCACGCGGGACATCAAGCTTCCCGACGAGGCCTGTATCGAGTTCGAACTCGCCTGGGAAAAGACACCGGCCTTTACGCTCTCCCTCGGGATGAATCCGGACGTCGCGAACGACCACCGCCAGCACGGGTTCCGATTCGAGGTGTGGGACCGCGACCTCGTCGTCGTCCGCGAGAATCCGCAGCGGGCCGATGCCGCCTTCATCCAGACGCTCGCCCCCGACGTCAAGCACGTTCATCTCACCGTGTACCTCAGTCAGTCCCGCGGATCGATGCAGGTCTACAGTCCCGGTGGCAAGCTGGAGGCGTCGATCGTCGTCGCCCCTCCCGCCGGCGCAAAGAAGTCCGGCTCGGGAATTCGACTGATCAACGGAGCGGGAGACCTGCGGCTCGAGCATCTCCGCGTCGCCAGCTGGAACGGAGCGGTGCTCGGAGCGGTGGCGAAAGGTCAGACGCGCGTCCAGTCCGTCGACGGAAAGCTCGTCACCGGCGAGTTCCAGGGACTGGATCCCGCCTCGAAGGAGTACGTCGTCAAGACGGATGGGGGAGACTCGCGGATCCCGGTCGCCGAGATTGGAATGGTCGACTTCGCCGGCGATCCGGACGGCGACAAGCGCGCGGTCGTCGCGATCTGCCAGGACGGCACACGGCTGTCGGGCAACCTCGAACGCATCGACGAGCAGCAACTCGTCGTCTCGACACCGGATATCGCCGCCGAGGTGAAAGTCCCTCTGAAGCAGTTGCGGACCGTCACCGTGTTGCGGTCTGGCAAACCGGAAGTGCCGGAGCTTCCCCAGCCTCCCGCGGGGCGCGCCGGGCGGATCGAGATTCGTGGTCAGAGACTTCCCGGCCGGCTCGTGGCCGGTGCAAATGACGGCGAGGCGAGCTGTCTCGTCTGGCAGCCGGACGGCAGCCGGACCGCCAGTCCCGTCCGCGCGGCGGCCGGAGGAAAGGTTGTCTATCGGGATCCCCCGCCCCCCGTGACGCAGCAGCAGCCTCAGACGCGAGTCGAGCCACAGGGAAATTTCGCGGCGATTTTCCTGCGAAACGTCTCCAGGGGAGGCGCTCCCAAGGCGTCATCCGCGAAGAAGGCGATGACCCTGCATCTCGTTTCCGGCGACATGATCCCCTGCACTGCCATGAAGATCGGCGAAGAAGGGGTGACGATCGAGACTCCGCTGGCGAAGGGGCAGCTCGTTCCGCACGACCAGGTGAAGGCGGTCGAACTGCTTCCCGGCGTCGCACAGCCGAAGCTCAAGGCCGCCAAGAAGGATCGTCTGCTGACGTTGCCGCGTCTTCAGAAAGCCTCTCCGCCGACGCATCTCCTCTGTTCCCGCACGGGGGACTTCCTTCGCTGCCGGCTCGTCGAGCTCGATGACGTCAAGGTCGTGATCGAGATCCAGCTCGAGAACATCGAGATCCCGCGCGATCGCGTCGCGCAGATCATCTGGTTCCACCCGGAAGACCTCGAGAAGGAGCAGGCCTCCGCGTCGGGCGGCGCGTCATCGCCCCCCGTTCCGCCGGCAGGTACGACGCCTCCAGCCGCTGCAGCCGAGGGGGCGAAGTCCGAGGCCCCCGCTTCGCCTCCCGCGACGGCCACGTCGGCCCCGGTCACTTCCAATGCTGTCGAAGGGGCTGAGGCGGCGAAAGGCTCGACGCCCCTTCGCGCCCAGGTCCTTCGCCGCGACGGGAACCGGGTGACGTTCTTTCCCGACAAAGTCACCGAGACGACGATCTCGGGACGCAGCAGCGTCCTCGGCGAGTGCGAATTCAACCTGGCGGATGCCGACCAGGTCATCTTCGGCCAGTCGATCGAGCTTGCCGCCGCGGAGCTCCCGTATCACCAGTGGAAGCTCCACCCTGCCCTCGAGCCGCTCGTTGCCCAGGATCTCGGTGACGGCCCCGGCGGCGCCCCGGCCGGCCAGGAGTCGCTTCTTGTCGGCAAGCCGGCCCCGGATTTCGAGCTTGAACTGCTCTCCGGCGGGAAGTTCAAGCTTTCCGAGTGCAAGGGGCAGATCATCGTCCTCGACTTCTGGGCGACCTGGTGCGGCCCCTGCATGCAGACGATGCCGCTTGTCGAGAAGGCGATGGAGGAGTTCGATCCGAAACAGGTCCGGCTCGTCTCCGTGAATCTCGAGGAGCCGGCGAAGAACGTCCAGACGGTCCTCGATCGCCACAAGATGAAGATCGAGGTCGCCCTCGACGAAGACGGTGTCGCCGCCCGGAAGTACGAGGCGAACGCGATCCCGCAGACCGTGGTGGTCGACCGCGAAGGGAAGATTCACCGCCTCTATGTCGGCGGAGGGCCGGAGATGGTCGAAGCGCTCTCGGGGACGCTGAAAGAGCTTCTCGGCATCGCCGCCGAGAAGCCCGAAGGGACGCCGCCGGCAACGGGCAGTTGAGGCCATCGCCGCGGGACACTCCGTGCGGAAAACGGACGCGGCGAGCCTGAACGCCCCTTTGCAGGGGGGACCGCGAATTCTTCACTCCCCCGGGCCCGGTCGGATCGCTTTCTGAACCGGGGCCGATGGGAACCGCCGACGGGCCCGGAGTGCTGCGGACTATGCCGGTGACGCTGGCATGCCCTCTCCCACCGATCTACGATGCCTCGCTTGCGCGATGTCTCCGGCGATGTTCCGGAGGCTTTCGTCCTCCTTCACTCCCCCCGCCAATTCGCCATGCCGAAAGTCAATGCCCTCGTCGGTCAGTCCGGAGGCCCCACTTCCGTCATCAACGCCTCTCTCGCCGGCGTCGTCGAGACCTGTCTCAAGGCTCGCAAGATCGACAAAGTCTTCGGGATGCGGTTCGGAATCGAGGGAGTCCTCGGCGACCACCTCCTCGATCTCGGGGCGGAGTCGCGGGCGGTGCTCAAGGCCCTGCGGAAGACTCCCAGCAGCGCGCTCGGATCGAGCCGGCTCAAGCTCAAGGAGGAGCACTTCGCTCCGGTCCTCGAGCAGCTCAAGAAGTACAACATCCGCTACTACTTCATGATCGGCGGCAACGACACGATGGACACGATCCACCGTGTCTGCGAGTACGCTCGCAGCCAGGGGTGGGAAATGACCGGTGTCGGCGTTCCGAAGACGGTCGATAACGACCTGTTCGGCACCGACCACACGCCCGGCTTCGCGAGCGCCGCGCGGTTCGTGGCGACGAGCGTCCAGCAGGCGGGGCTGCTCGCCCGAGACATGCAGAAGGTCGACCAGTTTGTCGTCTTTCAGACGGTCGGCCGCAGTGCCGGCTGGCTCCCGGCGGCGGCCGCCTGTGCCAGGCAGTCCGCGGGGGACGCGCCGCACATCATTCTCTTTCCCGAGCGGGCCTTCGACCGTGCGGCCTTCCTGGCCCGGGTGAAGGAGGTCCACGCCGAGCGGGGCTTTGTGTCGATCGTATGCGGTGAAGGGATCAGGGACGCCTCCGGAAACCCCGTGAGCGCGTCGACCACCCGCGACAAGTTCAACAACGTCGAGTTCGGAGCGATGGGGGGCACGAGCGCGGCGATGATCCTCCACCGGATCATCAGCGACGAGTTCGGCTGGCGGGGCGAGTTCCAGGTGACGGAGTCGCTGCAGATGTGTGCCGCCGACCGCGTGGTGAAGCGCGACATCGTCGAGGCCTACGGCTGCGGCCGCCAGGCGGTCCGGCTGGCTCTCAAGGGGACCGGCGACGTCATGGTGACGATCGACCGGGTCTCGAAGCCGGGCAAGCCTTACCGCGCCGAGTTCGGCACGATCCCGCTGAAGGAAGTCGCGAACCACGAGCGCCCGATGCCGGATGAATACATCGCGGAGTCGGGGCTCGACGTGACCCCCGCCTTCCTCAAGTACGCCGCGCCGCTTGTCGGCGAGCTCCCTGAGTACGCCCGCCTCAAGATGGTGAAGGCGAAGCCGGGGCCGAGCCGGAAGGCGGCCCCGGCCGCGAACTGAGCTGAGGCGACCTGCGCGGAGTATCGCTCGGCCTCGACCCGGAAACAGCCAGCCCGTCCGGCGGCAGGCCGCGGAAGACTTCTCCCGCCACGGTCGTCCCGAAGACGCCTGTCCCGGACATCACTGCCCTGCCGCCGAAACTCGCCGCCGCACGTGCGGCGAGTCCTGCCCCACCCGATCTGCACTGGACCCAAAGCATGTCAGAAAAGAGCCAAGCCATCCTGTTCGCCGCGCTGACGGCATTTTTCTGGGGAGTCTACGGTCCTGCCCTCGGATTCGCGCGGAGCGGCGCCCGTCCCCCCTCGCCCGACTACTGGAGCCCGTTCAAGCCGTACCTGTTCATCGGGCTCGCC
>JAEYWB010000357.1 GCA_023429275.1 Planctomycetota bacterium | reverse complement strand
TGTTGAACTCGACGTGATCGTCACTTCTTCCCCAGGTGGCGACCCACTGGTCCCACGGGATCGGCGATTCATCAAACAGGGCGTCGCGGCGCGTCAGGATCGGCCAGGCCGGGTGGCTGACCTGCGGCGTCAGGGGTTGTGGAAGAAGCACATCCTCTTCCGAGAGGAGCGGGTACATCGCCGTCTCCTCGAAGTGCCCGCGGGCATGCACCACGAGGCTGCTTGGTGTGAACTGCAGCCAGTTCGTCACACGACCGAGGATCGGCTCGATATGCTCGTGGACGATCTCGACCCCCGCGAGCTTGTAGAGCCCCGCCAGGGCGACATCGAGCCGCTCGCGATCGTTGCCGACGAGCGTCGTCAGCCAGCCGGGATCGACGATCCGGGCGCAGAGCCAGCCCCCGAGCTCCTCGAACTCGATCCACAGCAGGTCCCCGTCCGACGCCTCCCGGAGGCGGAGCGAGACCGCAATCCGGTTGGTCGCCAGCTCGAGGGCGTCGGTCCGGATCTCCGAGAATGTCGCCCCCCCCTCCTGTCGAAGAAGGGCGCAGAACGTCCGGTCGACGAAGTGCCGCACGGCGTGTTCGACGTTCTCGATCCCGTCGCGGTAGTGCTCGACGTTCCGGTCGTGATTGCGGTCCCCGACGATCCGCAGCTCGCGGCGGAGCTTGTTGAACAGCTTCGGCAGCGTCCCCGAATGAAACCCCGGTCGCAGCAGGCCGACCATCGATTCGCCGTGGTGTCCGATCCTGAGCGGATGAAGGCGCTTCGACCGGTTGGCGGCGTAGAGGTTCCAGTTCCCCTTGAGCTCCCACACGAGGAAGCCGAACACTCCGGGGAACAGGAACAGGTTGACCGTCACCAGCAGGAACGCGAGGTCGTAACCGAGGAAGGGGGCGAGCTGCCGGCTGAGGTTGACCGTGATCGTCGGAACGAACGGCAGCATCAGCTTGTGCGTCACCGTGACGACCGGGAAGTGCTTCACCGGGTTGATCTGCGGCTCGATCAGCAGCGTCACGTAGATCCGGACGATGTAGGAGACGACCCCCCAGATGAGGCCCAGGAAGGCTTTCACGATCAGGAACCGCCTGGGATCCCCTGACCGGAACCGGAGCCATTCATCGACGACGTAGATGAACTGCTCGAGCCCCCGCATCATGCGGTGGAAGTTGTCCATGATCCAGTAGAACGTCGCCGCGAAGACCCGCATCCGCAGTTCGTGCCACGCCCGGACGAACAGGTCGGTCAGCCATTCTTCGAAGTACCGGCCGATCGGCGAGTTCAGGAACAGGTTCGCGACGAGAAACACCTCGAGCAGACTCCGCGGCCCCCAGGGGGAATCCGCCACCCAGGCGAACCCCGCGAGGACCGCCGTCGTGATCGCCGGCCGCAGGACATAGTTGCGGAACACGCCGAACAACTGGCTTCGCAGCACCGCCTGCACCGCCGGATGCTTCACGACCTCGCCGGGGAAGTCGACCAGCAGCCACTTCGCGACCTTCCAGACCGCCTTGAAACCGTTCAGAACCTTCTCGCGGAACCGCTCGTTCTGCTGGAGCAGCAGGATCAGGATCCCCAGCGCGATAACGGCAGCGTAGAAGCCGGGACCGCTCGGTGGATGCCGCTGAGCGTGCTCGGCCGCCTGGGCGGCCAGTTCCTGCGCGATCGCTGCTCCATCGGCCGCGGCGTCCCCGACGGCAGCCGGAATCTCTGCGGAAGGAACCGGCGGGGATCCCGGGGCAACGGGAGTGACTGGCGGAGCCGGCGCGTCGCGGAACATGTTCACGACGTGCTTGATCGCTTCAAGGGCGACGAACGAGATCCCGAACGGCAGGACGACGAACTCCGTCAGGAACCGGCCCGGCCGGGTCCCGAAGGCGAGCGAGCTGAGCCGCTGCGGCCAGCGGAGATAGACCGGTCCCTTGCGATAGACGCCGTCGAGCTCCCGGCTGAGCTTCGTATCCGCCTTCAGCAGCTTGTCGCCGAGCAACGGCTCGAGGATCCCCGAGACGTCCCGCAACTTGAGATCGTTCCGCGAGACGGCGTCCCGCAGATCGCCCAGGCCGCCGAATCCGCGTTCGACGATCGAGTCGAGCAGCTCCTCGACGATCTTCCGGCGGGCGATCTGCTCGGGAACGTTGTCCGGCGTGAACCCGACCTCCTGCAGGCAGGACTCGATCGTCGGCCGAAGTTCTTCCCGTATACCGAGTTCCGCGTGATGCAGTTCCGCTTCGAGAAGCTCCCGCAGGTTATGGCGTTCGCGCGGCGGAATCTGGAGGAGACGGACACGCCGGGTCGCGGTCCGCAGGTGCTTGACCGTGAGGACCCGCCGCAGGACCGGCATATCGCGTCGCAGCGGCTCCTTGCCGAACGTCCTGATCCAGGCGAGAAGGTCGATGCGGTAAACGCCCCGCTCATGGGCGACACAGGACTTCTGCAGGTCGTACAGCAGCCGGGCTTCGTACGAGCGGTATCCCTGGCCGATCCGCTGCAGCAGCGGCAGAAGCGCGGCGTACCACTCCCCCGACCGCTCGTCCGAGTGACGCCACAGGCTCTGCAGCCGGTCGCAGAGGGCTCGCAGCTCCGCTTCCGCCCCCTCGCACGCCTCGGTCCGCTTGAGGCCCCCCGCGACTTCGGCCGCCTGCATCCGCAGGATCGCCGCCTTGACGCGGTTTCCCCGGCGGGCGGCGACATCCGCCTCGGCCAGCCAGGTCCAGTATTGCGGAGGGGGAGGGAGGTCGCGGGCGTCGGTGCTCGTGATGTCGGTCGCGACCGGTGGCGGCTCGACGTCGTCCGTTGCGAGCGAGTCTGCCGCACCCGCGGGCCGGGTCGCCAGGTAAAGCTTTTCGTGCGGGACCTCCTCGCTGATGAGGGAGTCGATCAGATCCCAGTCGCGGATCCCGGGGAAGAAGAACGGCCGGTCCGCGGGGGCGTAGTACTTGAGCTCGAGGGCGACCGAGACGAACTCGCAGTAAACCTCGACGTCCCCGGCCGGGGGGAGCAGGAGCTCATCCTGCTCGAGGGTCATGCGGATTTCGGCCCACTCCGCCTCGCCGATCCGCTGCATCCGGTCGGTCACCTCGCGAAGCGTCAGCCCTTCGGACTCGCGGGCTCCGTCGAGGGTTGCGTGCACCCGCCCGTGGAACGCCAGCCGCCAGAGGACGTGCAGCCGTTCGGCGGAGTTGAGCCGGGCATAGTGCTCGTCTTCCGTCGGCCGGGGGATGAGGATGACGTGCGGCGGCAGCTCGGCCGCGGGGGAGAGATCGAGCTCCGGCCGGTCGACGATTATGAGCAGGCGTTCACGATCGACGGTATAGACGTGGCTGTGGGGGACATGAATCCCCAGCCCGCTCATCCGCCGGTCCTGCATGATGACGCGACGGAGGATCCGCGGCTCGACGAAGAGCACGGCGTGGTCGGCCGCATGGACCCTGCGCTCGATTTCGTAGGGAGTCAGCTCCCCGCGAACGGGCGTGCTGGCAAGCGGTTCCATCGCAGGTCGGGCGAGGCGTTCCATGATCTCCGGCGGCCACCGCCACACAGGACTGCTCTGGCGAACGCAAAGCGAATCGTCCGCCGCCGACAGTCAATGTAGGCGGGAGGGGTGGAAGTCTTAAGGCTGAAGGGAAAGAAAGAGAGGAAGGAGAGGCGGGCGCGGCGCAAGTGTACGTTTGCACGCCAGAATTAGCGACGGCGGATCGAGAGGCATCGACCGATCCGTATCGGATCTCACCTGGAGGACGACCGCCGCGGTCCGCCCCCGAACGGCGGCAAAGGGAAACCGTTCCAAGGGGCTCGGCGGCCGGTGGAAACGGAGCGATTGGTCCGTAGAGCGACTTTTCCGAGTCGCTCGCGCGTTGCCGAGCGGGCTCCTGTCGGAAACTCGGCCGGGCGATCCTGGCCCTCGACCGGCGCGTCTGGAATTGAACGCCCAGCGGGGCGACCTGGAAGGTCGCCCTACGGCCCGTTGGGCCGGAAGAGGCGACCGGACGTCTCCTCAGTTCACGCCATCCTGAGCCAGGATCGCCCGGTAGTCGGCGCGGGCGTTCTGGTGTTGCTGGTGCGCTTCGAGCTCCTTCAGCGCCGACTCGGCGGCGTACTGCTCGCGGAGCGTCACTTTCAGAAGGTCGGACGCCCCCTGTTCGAAGTTCTGGCGTTCCCGATTTGCCAGGTCTTCCGCGTACTTGACCGCCAGCCGGGCCTGGGCAGCCTGTTCCACCGTCGCCTCGAGGGCCGCATAGACGGCCCGGACCTCGGCCACGATCTTGTCTTCCACCATCCGGGTCTTGGAGTTCAGCTGGGCAATCTTTCCCTCGATCGCCTGCATCTTTCCGTATCCCTTGCGCCGCTGGAGGGGAGTATCGACGAAGATCGAGGCCTCGGTCTCGAACTGCGACTTGTCCCGCTTCGAACTGGTCGGCTGACCGACATCCTGCGAACCGGAAAGGAGCCCATCGATATTGGGCCGGATGTCGTTCCGTGCCTGCTGGTAGTCGACGTCGTACTTCCGGCGGGTCAGCGCGAGGACCCGGACTTCGGGACGGGACTCGATCGCCAGGATCCCGTCCATCGTGACCAGTTCCGGGTCGACCGGCTGGGGCTCAGGAAATCCGGGGCTCTGATCGATCGTCGGAACAACAGGCATCCCGGACGCGTCGCGCCAGAAGAGCGAGAGCTTGACGGCCTTCTCCTGGACCATCCGGTTCGCCACGGCAATGTAGCCTCGGCGCTCGGCGACCAGGCGCAGGTTGTCGGTCAGCTCGGGCGGGTCGATCAGTCCCGCTTCCACCTGGTTTTCGATCCGCCCGGTCCGGTCGACCGCCAGGCTCAGGACCCGCTCGGCGATCCGCAGCTTGCCGACCGCGGCCACCCAGTCCCAGTAGGCGTAGGAAGCATCCTGCACAAACGAAATGAGCTGCGACTGAATCTCCGGCTCGACGATCTGCACGTCGATCCCGCTCCGCCAGAGATTCGCCCGGCGTTCGTCAATCGACCGGTTGCGGGCAAAGGGAATGATGACCCCCGCCTTGAACTCCCCGCCGTCGTTCGTCTGCCGCTCGAGATACCAGGGCTGGTAGTAACCGCGTCCGATCCGGTAACCGGCGAAGACATCGGCGCCGCCGTAGAGGGGCTGCACCATGCCGACCGAGTTCCGGTAAGTCTCGTAGTACCCGGTGGGACCGGTTTCCAGGGCCCCCTTGAGCTTCAGGTCGAATCCCCCTTGCGCGGCAAGCTGCTCCCCCGCCACGACGTTTCGTGAGAAGAAAGCGGCCTGCAACAGCGGGAACGAGGTGTAGACGCCGCCGATGACATCGTCGAGCTGAATCTGACCAGCCTTCTCCGGCGCGGGGCGGGGGGCATTGGGCTCCGGTAACGCTCCCTTCCCCTTCGGCTCAGCCGGAACGACCGGGATGACCTCCGCCTGCTTTGAGGGGCTCTCCTCCCCATCCGCCAGGCCCGTCAGTTCGATCGTGCGGGAAGCGCTCGCTTCCTCGTCTTCAGACGTTACCGGGACGTCCCGTCCCGGCCGAAAGCGGCTTTCGTGCTGTGACGTGACCGCAACGGATGTTTCCCGCCGACGATCCGATTCCTCGACAACAGAAGCTTTCGAGGAGCCGCCGAGCAGCGAAGCGATCCTGGCGCGTGAGGAGGTGCACCCCAGCGACAGGAGCAGCAGCAATGCGATGAGCCGGTTCGTTCTCGCCACCTGTCCCCTCCCTGGGCGGTTGCAGATCGTTGTCGAGTCTTTCGTCTTCCGAACGATCTCTTGCAGGCCTTTCGCGATCGTCTCGAAGCGAAAGCATCCCGCCCGAACTGTCCGGCTGGCATCCATCCCGCCGGGCACGGCTCGTTGCGGAAC
>JAEYWB010000285.1 GCA_023429275.1 Planctomycetota bacterium | reverse complement strand
GTCTTCTATTTCATGGCGGGAAGGCAGACGACCGCGGCGGCATTCACGGCGGCGAAGCAGCTCTACGACGACAAGAAGTACAACACGGCGATCGTCGCCCTCGAGAAGTTCGCCACGGAGCATCCCGACGATCTCTCGGCCGAGCCCGCGCGGATCATGGCCGGCCTTGCCCGGGTCGACCAGGCGATCGAGTCCGCAACGCCCGACTACCCCGCGGCGCTGCAGCAGCTCAAGGACTTCGTCACCGCCCGCCGCGACAAGCCCGGGTTCGAAGAGCAGCACACGGCGATCACCGACCGCGCGGGGCGGATCTCCGCGGGGGAAGCGGAGCTGGCTGGCAAGGCCTTCGACAGGTCGATGCTCGACATCTCCCGGGAGGCCCGCGGCCTCCTTCAGACTTTCTCGCCGAAGGACTCTCCTCCGGAAGAGCTCCTCAAGCAGATCGGCATTCTCGAACGGACCTCCGAAGCCCAGATCCTCCGTCATGAGACCTTCGTCGGCCTGACGAAGGAGATTGACGCCGCCCTGACAGGGCAGTCGCCGATGAAGGCGCTCTCGCTGCGGCGGGACCTCCTCGCGCGGTATCCCGAGTTCGCGAGCGACAAGAAGGTCACCGGGCTGATGGCGTCGACGCTCGCCGCCGAGAAGGCCGTAGTTCGCGCCGAGGACATGCAGCAGCCGGCGAAGACCGACGACCCCCGGGGGGATCTGCCGGAGCCGGCGACCGTCGCCTTCTCGGCCCGGTCCCGGTCGGACCAGGTCTCCGTCGGCGAAGCGGTCTACGTTCTCGCCAAGGACTCCCTCTACGGCGTCGACACCGTCACCGGGGCCCCGGTCTGGCGGCGGGTGGTCGGCGTCAATCTGCCGTTCTTTCCGATTCTCGAACGGGGGACGCCGAGCCTCATCGTCTTCGACACCGCCAGGCAGGAACTCGTCCGGATCCACCAGCACACGGGAAAACTTCTCTGGCGGCAACCCCTTCCCGAAGCGGTCCAGGGCCAGCCGCTCCTCGACGAGAAGCAGCTTTACATCCCCGTCAAAGGAGGGACGCTCTACAAGCTCGAGCTCGACAGCGGCTCTCTCGTGGGGAAGGTGACCTTCTCGCAATCGGTCACCGGCCCCGCCGCGCTGCGGGACGGCAAACACCTGGTCGTGGTGGGCAACCAGGAGGTGGTTTACACCCTGAGCAAGAGCCCCCTCGAGTGCGTGGCGGTCTCGTACGTCGGGCATCCGGCCGGCTCGGTCGAAGCGCCGCTCCTGACGATGGGGAGCTATGTCCTGGCGATCCAGAACACCGGGGACAGTGGCATCCTGCGGGTGCTGAGGCCGGCGGAGGGAGGTCTCGCGATGGTCGACACCGCGACGACTCCGGCCGAGATCGCCCAGCGGACGGTCACCGGCCGCGTTCTCGACGCGCCGGTCATCCGCGGGCGGGACCTCTTCGTCCCGTCGAGCGGCGAGCGAGTCAGCGCGTTCTCGATCTCGGATGATACGGGTGAGCCGCCGATCACGCCGGGCCCGGTCTTCCAGACGAAGTCACAGCGGAAGAGTGCCGTCTTCCTCTCGACCGGCCCGGAGCGGCAGCTCTGGATGGCGGGCAGCGCTCTTCGAAAGCTCCAGCTGACACCGAAGGCACTGACCGCCGACGAGAAGACGATTGCGAGCGGTCTGGCGTCGCAGCCGAACCAGCATTCCGGGAACCTGATCTTCAACGCGCGCCGACGCTCCTGGACCGACGCGGTCACCCTGACTCAGACCGACCGCGACGAGATGGTGAGCGAGTGGCAGGCAGTGCTCGGTTCAAAGCTGCTCGCCTGGAGCGTCGCCGTCGGCGACAGCCCGGGGATCGTCGTCGTCACCGAGGCGGGGAACACCTCCCGGGCCACGCTCGCTCAGGCTGGCGGCAGCGGGTTCTCGATCCCCCCCGTGGCGCGGCTGACGCTCTCCGAAGATCTCGTCCAGCCCCTCCTGGCAACGCCGCTGGCGGATGGCCAGATCGCCGTCGCCAGCGGCGATCCGGAGCCGAAGCTGTTCCTGATCAACCGGCTCGGCCAGGTCGATCGTCAGCTTCCGATTTCGCAGGCGACGCTCCTTCCTCCGGTCGTCATGGGGAAGCGGATCGTCCTCGCTCCCGCAGGAAAGCTGCAGGTGCTCCGGACCGGCGGCGAGGAGGCGGTTCAGGATTTCTCGCTTCCCGCCGGGAATGAGCCGCCGCCGAAGTGGCGTGACGTCCAGGCGGTCGACGGCACGACGCTCGCCGCCCTGACTGAGACGGGGACGCTGATCCTCATCCGGCAGGAGAAAGCTCCGCGGGCACATCTCGCGGAGATCACGCGGACCGACCTGGGAGCAGAAGCGACGGGGCGGCTGGCGGTCGGCGAGGAGCATGTCGCGGTCGGGACGGCCGATCACAAGCTGTCGGTCTTCTCGCGGAGCCTCGAACCGGCGGGGACCCGGACGTTCGACGGGGCGCTGACGAACGACATCTGGATCAGCGGCCGGATCGTCTTCGTGGACGAGGGGGGAACGACACTGCACGCGATCCGCCCGGGAGCCTCGCTCGACTCCTCCTTCACGCTCCCGCTCGAGGGGAGTCCGGTCGCGGGAGCACCGCTGGTCCACAACGGGAAGGTGGTCGTCGCTCAGCAGGACGGGACGATCCGGTTCGTGGATCTCGAGAGTGGTGAAGCAGGGACGACGTTTCGCTCGCCGGCCGCTCTGGCCTCCGGCCCGTTCCTTCTTGGCGGCGAACTGTTCGTCGTGACGTTCGACGGCAGCTTCCAGAAGATCCCGCCGGGCGGGCGTCCCGCGGGAGGGCAGGAACCTGGCGCGAAAGCGGAACCGTCCGGGGAGGGGCCGAGCCAATGACCCGATCCCGGTCGATCAATGGTGCAGACCTGCGGGTTCTCGCGGCGATCCTCACGCTGCTGTTCGTCGTGCGCGATGGGCTCGCCCAGGAGGAAAAGCCGGCTCCTCCCGCCGAAGCGAAACAGGAGGAGGCTCCCGCCGCGTCGGAAACCCTTCCGAAGCTTGCCGACTTCCCGATCCCGAGCGTCGAGGATCTGCTGACGAAGCCGCCGCGCGACTGGGTGGTTCTGACGGGCGATGTCGTCCTCGTCGTCGAACCGGTCTCGCCCCGGCCGAATACGCTCGCCCGGCTCGAGCAGCAGTACAACGACCTCCTCCGCCAGAGGCCGACGAAGCCCAAGGAGGAACTCGAGGACTTCCAGCAGGAACTCGACGATCTCAAGTTCCTGCACATCACGCTGCCGGGGGAATCGGACTCGCCCGAGTACCGGGTCCCCCTGAAACAGGTGCGGCAGGTCCTGCATCATGAAGACCTGATCCTCAAGCGGATCGATCTGCTGACTGCTGAGAAGAACATCGAACAGGCGATGGAGCTGCAGATCCTCCTCGAGCGGACCTACGGCAACTGGCCCGGCGTGCAGGAGCGGCACAACACTCTCGTGATGACTGACGGCCAGCTTCGCCTCGTCGCGGGGGATGGTGAAGGGGCCCTCTCGCTGGCGGAAGAGATGTTCACCAGGAACCGCTCGCAGGCGGGACTGGCCGAACTGACCGAGAAGAGCGTCGCCCGACTCGTCGACGACGCCTGGAAGCAGAACGACACACGCCGCGCCCAGCACTACCTCGGCCGTCTCCGCCGCCTCCTCCCGGAGAGCCCGGAAGCGACTCGCATCGCGGGGCTCTTCGCCGACGCCGCCTCAAAGCATCTCACCGCAGCTGAAGTCGCCGCGTCGTCAAAGGATTTCCGGCTGGCGGCGGTCGAAGCGGAAGCCGCCGCGGCGGTCTGGCCCGAAGCGGGCGACCTCAAGCCCCGGCACCGGCCGCATCTGGCCCGCTATCCAAGGCTGCACGTCGGCGTGACCCGGCTGGCGGGGGAGCCGACGGCATATCCGTTTTCTCCCAGGGCCGAACTGCGAGCCCGGAGCCTGCGGGAGACCGGACTCTTCACGGTCGATCGCATCTACGGCGGGGCGACCTTCTACAAGACGCGGTTCTTCAACGAGTGGGAGCCGTTCGATCTCGGCCGCAAGATGCAGTTCACCCTCAAGACGACTCGCCAGCCGTGGGAGACACCGGGGCGACTTGCCGCGGATGAGTGCGCCGAGATGTTCCTCCGGAGGATGCGGCCGGACGCCCCCGAGTTCGACGAACGCCTCGCGACGTATCTCGAATCGGTCCGCGTGAACTCCCCCTACGTCCTCACGGTGACGTTCCGTCGGGTTCCCGCCCGGATCGAATCCCTGCTGGCGAGGATCCCTGGCGGACTCGACTCTTCGCCCGCCGTGGAGGCGGGATCCGGGAGTGGAGGCCAGGTGTCGACCGGCGACGCCACTGTCGAAGACGGTGCCGGAGGGTTCCTCCCCGCGGAACGGCAACCCGGTTCCCTGACGTTTCGTCGTTCGCGGCCCCAGCCGGACGGGCTCTCGCGATACCGCTTGGCGGAGATTGTCGAGCACCGTTACGACAGTTACGACCGGGCCTACCAGGCGCTGATGCAGGGGGATGTCTCGATGGTCGCCGACCTCCCCGACTGGTTCCTTCGCGAGATGCTCGGAAGCGAGCGGCTCTCTCGCGAGTTCTTCCTGCAGCCGATGGCGCTGCCGACGACGCACCTTCTGCAGTTCAATCCGCAGAGCCGGCCGCTCCGAAATCGCGAGCTGCGGCGTGCGCTGGCTTATGCACTGCCGCGTGAGCAGATCCTCAAGGAGACGGTCCTTCGCGATCCGAAGCTGGCTCATGGCCGGGTCACAAACATTCCGTTCGCCTCCGGAACAGATCTTTCCCGCGGGATCTATCCGCGGATCGAGCACGACCTCGCGTCGTCGGTCGCGATGGCCCTGGCGGCGGCGAATGGTCTCGGCCAGGGGGACGAGCTGCCGATCCTGAAACTTGCGGTTCCACCGGAGCCGGTGGAGCAGGCGGCGTGCGAGCGGCTCGTCCGGGCCTGGAAGCGGGTCGGCATCGTCGTCGAGCCGATCCCCGACACCGATGAGTCGGGGGAGTGGGACATCGCCTACCGGACCCTGCAGTCGGCCGAGCCGGTCCTCGACCTCTGGCCGCTGGTGACAGCCCAGGAGAGCGCCCGGATGGAAGACCTCGCGATGCTCCCTGCCTGGCTGCAGCATGACCTGGTCGAGCTCGACCGGATCACAGATTTCTCCCGCGCCCAGGACTTTGCCCGCGATGTCCTGCGGAAGATCCTCGCCGACTGCGCCGTGATTCCGCTCTGGGAGATCGACCGCTATTTCGTCGCCCGCCGGACGATCCACGACTTTTCCCCCGTGCCGGTCAACATGTACGACAACGCCGACCGCTGGACGATCGACCCCTGGTACCAGACGACGCTTCCATGACGATGGCATCCTTCGCCCTGTGGCGACTCTCCGTCGTCCCTCTCGTCCTCCTGGGGATCTCCGGCTTCGCGCGTACGGCCCTCTCCCAGGAACCGGCCGTTGCCGTCACTCCCTCGTCTCCCGCCCCCGCTTCGCCGCCCGCTCCCCCGGCCGCCGCCC
>JAEYWB010000237.1 GCA_023429275.1 Planctomycetota bacterium | reverse complement strand
TGATCGACCTGCAGGCGCTCCAGCCCGCGCGGTTCCGACTGCGGCCCGGTCCCGACGCGGCCGACGCCGAAATGTGGGTCCGCGTCGTCCCCTGGGGACCGGATGGGCAGGGACAAGGGGGGCAGATCGGCGTCACGTGGCATTACACCTTCACGCCGGTCGACGGTCCGCTTCACGTCGTGACCGGGCGTCTTCCCGCGGCCATCGCCTCGAACGTGGTCTCCCGCGGGGTTCCGCTCAAGCCTGAGAACGCGACCGGTGACCTCCCGATTCCGTTTTCCCTTTCGCCATCGTCCCAAACCCCTCAGCACAACGAGCTGACGATCCAGGCGGTCCTGCCGGCGCCCCCACCGGGTGGACCATGGGAGATTCCCGAGCCGTCGTTCGACTCCGCCCGCGTGACGAAGCGGCGGCTCATTGCCGCGAAGGCGTGGCCTTTGGTTCCGGTCGCCGGGTCCGCGACGACCATCGCCGACCTCCGGCCGGCGGACCTCCCCTCGGCCTGGCGCGGAGTGCTCAAGCCGGCCGATTACGAAGCCTACGTCGGCCGCGGTTCCGCTTGGCCGTTCGAGCCCCGCGGCGAGGCCCTCCCCGCGGACCGGGTCCGAACGCCGCTCGTCGAGGCGATCGTCTGGGAGAAGACGGGCGAACCGCTCCGGGGGCGGACGCGGATCGTCGCCGTTACCGAACATGGCGGACAGGTCCGGATCGAAGTGCCGCCAGGCCTGCGGATCACCAGCCTTCAGCAGCGAGGACTCGTCCGGACGATTCCGGCGGATGAGCCGCACGGAGAAGGAACCAGCGAGAAGCCCCTCGTGGTTCGCATTGACCCGGCCCGTTCACCCGAAGAGATCGTCGTCAACTGGCGGGGAGATGTCCCGGAGCGAAAACCGCGTCTCGAAGTTCCGCGGCCTGCCGGTCACGAGAACGTCCTGATCGCCCTGATCCCTGCCCGGCAGCAGATCTCCACCTTCGAATCCGGCGGGGGAGAACGAGGCGGGACGCGTCTTGACCCGATGGCGGGGGGACTTGCGCACTTCGCCAACCTGCTCGACGTGATCCGCCAGCAGCGAACACGGGCCTGGTTGCTCGACGATCCCCTGCTCGAATCCCTGCGGCAGATGAAACGCAGCCTCGAGGAGACGATCCGCTCGGGAGGGCGCGATCTTCCAGCCGCCTCTGCCGCCCAGTTCGACAAACTCGCCGGGGAGTGGAAGGATCTGCAGCAGACGCTACCGGTCAATGCCCCCTCGCCCCTCTCCCCTTCGGCCGCTCCCGTGCCGCGGACCGCGGGAGAGAGGGACCTGATGACCGAACTCCTCGTGACCGACCCGCAGGTCCAGGTCGGAGAGTACTTCAAGGCCGGTGCCGCGGCGTCCGGGCCGGGGGTCAAATGGTCCGGTTCACGGCGCGGGATCGAGCTGGCCCTTGTGATCGCCTCCGGGGTCGCGCTGCTCCTCCTGTTGCGACGGCTCGATCGACTGCAGAGGCGTTGGGAGGCTGCCGAATGGGTCGCCGGTCATGCCTTCGCGGCCATGGCGGGACTCGGACTGTTCTGGTGGCTGGCCCTCTCACCGAGCGCGATGGGCGCCGCGATCATCCTGGCGACCGGGTTCGTGAAGCTCCTGTACACCGCGGGACAGCGCCGGGCCGCGCGGAGGCCCGAGGAGTCGGCCATCGTTGCGTTCCCGTCCGCGGAATCCTGACCGACACCCTCCCGCCACAACGGATCTCGCCGCGACGCGCTGTCGTCCCGTCAGGTGTCTCATTCCGGTCTCCTCAACAGGCAGCAAGGGTGTTCCGGATGGCCCGCTCAAATCGGAGATGCGGGTGCTGGGAAGGAGCGCCGTCACATGCCTGGTTGCGGGAATCCTGGTGCCGCCTGGGCATCGATTCAGGCCCTCAGCAGGGCGTTCGTTGCTCGGAGCGGCGGGGCTCCAGTTGAAGCGTCGAAGGCGATCCGGCGCGAAATGCCCTGGCTGCTCGAAGTGAGCGGGCTCGGAGCCGTGCTGGTCGTCACAGGGTTGGCTGCTGTTCGCCGCACGTCGACAAACGAAGACCTCGTAAGTCACGGCGGTGGTTGTGACAGACGGAGGGAGGGATCGACCGGGACTTCGCCCCCGCGGTCAGCGTTTCTGTTCGTCTTCGGGACTGTCGCCGGAGGTCAGCCAGTCGGGCCGCTTGTCGTCGACGGGGGCGTTGATCTCGCCGGTTTCCAGCCAGTCGTTGAGAGCCTTCTCGTCGACCGGCCTTTCCGGGAGGATCACCTTCTGGCGGTGGGTGAACCAGGACTGCACGCCGATGAGCGCAGCGACGACAGCAAAGACGGCGAAGAAGATCCAGGTCGTTGCGCCGGTCTGCTCGCGCAGCCCCTTGGCCACCGGGTCTTCCATCCAGGTGAGCCGCCCGATCAGGACGGGGGCCGCGCGGTTGGTCCCCGTCAGCTCCTCGTAGGTGACGAGCTTGTGGAAGAACCCGACGAACGTCGCCTCTTCGTGGATCGAATGCCCGACGGGAAGCTGTGGGGGCTTCTCGGGGAAGATGACGATGTATGGAAACGTCCGGCTGTCGTCGGTGACGCCGTGCGCTTCGAAAACGTGATCGACACCAGCCGAATTCTCGCCGAGGTCCGGCTGCGACAACACCTGCTTGACGTGCAGCCGCAGGTGGATCAGTTCCCCGCGGAACTTCTCGGGGTCCTGGAAGAGGTGCGTGAAGACGACATCGCGACGGGCCCGCTTCTCGAGGTCGGCCGTCGATTCGGCTCGCGCCCAGCGGAAGAGCCGCCAGTAACTGGCCATCTCCTCGGCCATGTAGGGCTTCTTGTCGACGACGGCCTCGGCCTCCTCGCGGAAGGCATCCTTCTCGAAGGAGTCTTCGGCGCCGTCGCTGTCGGGGATCGGCACGACCGTTTCGTGCCACTCGACCGCCTCCGCGGGGGTCGATTCCGCCTGCTTCGCCCGATCAACGATCCGGGTCTGCCGGAAGTGGTTGTAGAAGAGTGCGACCACGCCCAGGAAGAGGATCGCCGAGATCAGCCGCCGCAGCTCGCTCCCGCGAAACAGTCCGGGAGGAGTGGAGACCTGCCGACGCATCGCATGGGGTCCTTTGTGGAGTGTCGGCTTGAAACGAACAGCCGCCAGCCTTCAGCAATCAGCCAGCCGGGCTCCCGAATCGGTCTTCGGTCCGGCGGATGGCTGACAGCGGATTGCCGACAGCCATTCTACCCTTCCGGCAGCTCGACGAAGCTCATCTTCGACAGCTTTTTGCCGTCGGGAAGCGTCTGCCGCACGCAGACGTCGACTACCCGCATCAGTTCTGCGTAACGCAATCGCGATCCGACCTGGATGATGACCTGCTTGAAAGGGAAGTCTCCTCCCGACAGCTGGCCCTGGAACCACTGGTCGAGGCCAGCCGGCCCCCCCTGGTTGTTTCCGTCGGAGATTTCGCCGATCAGGATGCCGTCGATGTTTCCGCCGTTCGACGGGACGGAGATGACCAGCGTCTCGATCCCGGCGACCGGATCCTTGCTGCTCGTATCCTGCCCCGCCTGGGGAGCGTTCTTCACTGCAGCGACCGGCTCGGGCTTGGGGAGCCGCAGGTTGATCTGCCCTTCGACCGGGTCGGGCTTGAAGGTCATGATGAAAAAGGTCAGCAGCTGGAACGCCATGTCGAGCATGGCGGCCATGTTGAGCTCGACCTTCTCTGCTTTCCGCTTGCGACTCATGAACTCGGCCTACTTCTGCGTGGAGCGCAGGGCAAAAGAGACAAAGCCCTGGTCCTGGCATTCCTTGATGATGTTGTAGAGGAGCTTGAAGGGGGTCGCCTCATCGCAGCGGATGACGACGCGAGTCGGCAGCTCGTCCCCTGGCTTGATGTCCATTCCGCGATTGCGAGCCGCAATCCGGCTCACCTGGGCTTCACTGGCGATGTAGGCCTTCGGCTCTTTCTTGATTCCGTAGGCCCGGACCGCGCCGTCCTCGGCGACGTTGACGATCAGAAGCTCCTCTTTCCCCTTGGTGTCGACCGGGCGGGCCGAGCCGACAACAGGGAGCTTCAATTCGGTATCGATGGCGAATGATCGCAGCGTCATCACGAGCATAAAGAACGTGATGAGCTGAAAGACCATGTCGAGCATCGGGGTCAGGTCGGGTTCAGCACCCTCACCGCTGCCACCGCTCATTGTCGATCACTCCAGAGAGGGCTACTGAGCGGGGGAGGCCGGAGCACCGGCCGGGGCGGCACCCCCGGCGGGCTTA
>JAEYWB010000148.1 GCA_023429275.1 Planctomycetota bacterium | reverse complement strand
GGACGGCCTCCCTGCGCTGGCGCTCGCCTTCGAGCCGGCGGAGCGGAACATCATGAAGCGTCCGCCGCGAAGGCGCGACGAAAGCCTGTTCGCTGAAGGCCTCGGAAGACTGATTATCGCCATGGGAATCGTCATGGCGCTCTTGTGCTACGTGGTGTTTGTCTGGGGGCTTGGCGGCCTGCGGCCGGGCGAAGTCTCGGCCGAGGAGCTGTCCCGCAGCAGGACGCTTGTCTTCTCCGTCCTGTCGTTCACGCAGCTTCTGTACGTCCTCGGGATCCGTTCGCTGAACGAGTCGGTCTGGCAGCGAAACCTCTTTTCGAACTACCGGCTGATCGGCGCCGTGGTGGCCGGAGTCATCCTCCAGTCGGCGCTCGTCTACGTCCCGTTCCTCCAGCGGATCTTCCACACCTCGCACCTCACGCTGACGGAACTGGGATTCACGATCCTCATCTCCGCGGTGCCGCTGGTGTGCCTCGAGGCCTGGAAGGTCATCTCCCGGCGGCGGGCCGGGGCGTGATTCGTGACCGATCGCAGCCTGAAAGATGAAAGCAGCTTTGCCACAGAGTGCACAGAGGCCTCAGAGAAACTCTGTGTCCTCTGAGGCCTCTGTGGCAAAACTCTGTTGTTCGCCTGGCGAAGCGGTGACCTACCCGATCCCTGGCACCGGAAATGCCGTGGCGAACTCGGCGATCTCCAGGCGGATCTTCTCGAGGTGGGCGGCGTCCTCCGGAGCCTTGAGGGCGGTGAGGATCCACGCGCCGACCTTCTTCATTTCGGCTTCCTTCATCCCCCGGGTCGTCAGGGCGGGCGTGCCGATGCGGATCCCGCTCGGGTCGAGCGGCTTCCGCTGGTCGTAGGGGATCATGTTCTTGTTGACCGTGATCCCCGCCTTGTCGAGAGCGTGCTCGGCGATCTTGCCCGAGAGGCCGATCGACGTGACGTCGCAAAGCATCAGGTGATTGTCCGTCCCCCCCGAGGCGAGCGTGATCCCGCCCGACATCAGCGTCTCGGCGAGCGTCTTGGCGTTGGCGACAACCTGCTTCGCGTACTCCTTGAACGAGGGCTGAAGTGCCTCGCCGAAGCAGACCGCCTTGGCGGCAATGATGTGCATCAGCGGGCCCCCCTGGAGGCCGGGGAACACCGTCTTGTCGACCTCCTTGGCGAACTTCTCGCGGCAGAGGACGATCCCCGAGCGCGGTCCGCGGAGGGTCTTGTGGGTCGTCGTCGTGACGAAGTCGGCGACCTTGACCGGGTTGTTGTGCATGCCCCCGGCGACGAGCCCCGAGTAATGGGCCATGTCGACCATGAAGTAGGCCCCGATCGACTGGGCGATCTCGGCGAACTTCGGATGGTCGATCTCGCGGGGGTAGGCGCTCGCCCCGGCGACGATCATCTTCGGCTTGTGCTGCTGGGCGAGAGCCTGGACCTGGTCGAAGTCGATGCGGTGATTGTCCTTGCGGACGCCGTAGTGAATGAAGTTGTAGAGCTTTCCGGAGAAATTCAGCGCCATCCCGTGCGTCAGGTGCCCCCCGTGAGCGAGGTCCATCGCCAAAATGGTGTCGCCGACGTTGAGGACCGACATGTAGGCCGCCATGTTGGCCTGCGAGCCGGCGTGCGGCTGAACGTTGGCATGCTCGGAGCCGAACAGTTCACACGCCCGGGAGCGGGCGAGGGACTCGATCTCGTCGACGAACTCGCAGCCGCCGTAGTAGCGGCGTCCCGGGTACCCTTCGGCGTACTTGTTCGTGAGGACGGTCCCCGCCGCCTGCTGGATCGCGGCGCTCGTGTAGTTCTCCGACGCGATCAGCTCGAGACCCTCTTTCTGTCGGGTCTGCTCCCGGAGGATCGAGTTCCAGACGGCGGGATCAGCCTGCTGCAGAGGCGAGGGAACGGCGGAACTCATGGCAAACGCTTTCGCTGGCGAGACTTCGGGCAAACCGCCCGATCGGAGCATATCGGGGCCGATCCAACGGAGTTTTCATCGCCGGACCGGCAACGGACAGGAGGAGACTTTATAGTGACGGGGAGTCGGAAGCCAACGAGATCGGCGCGGCTCGAGAGATCGGCCCTTCGCATCAATCCTTGGCGATTCAAGCCTCCCCCTGGGATCCATTCCGTTGTCCTCCGCCTCTCCCGCCTCCCGATCGACGCTCGCCAGGCCGCGCGGCCTGGAAGGGGAGGTCCTGGCGTTTACCGGCACCCTCGCGTCCATGACGCACGACGAGGCGGCCCGACTCGCGGTCGAGCATGGTGGAACCCCTCACGAGCATGTGAGCCGGCAGACGACGCTCCTCGTCGTCGGAGAAGAAGGCTGGCCGCTCGATGACAACGGCGAACCGTCCGTCAAATTCCAGCAGGCGGAGCGGTGGCGGGCCGAGGGAGCCCAGATCCGGTTCCTGACCGAGACCGAGTGGCTGAAGCTGCTTGGCCATCCACAGGAACGGGACGAAGCTCACCGCCTCTACACACCGGCAATGCTCTCGCAGCTCCTCGATGTGAGCGTCCCGGTCATCCGGGGATGGGAGCGGGCCGGCCTGATCCGACCGGTGAAGCGGGTTTACCGGCTCCCGTACTTCGACTTTCAGGAAGTCACGAGCGCCCGGAAGCTTTCGGACCTTCTCCAGGCGGGTGTTTCGCGAAAGTCGCTCGAGGAGGGGCTGCAGCGGCTCCCCTCGGTGCAGCGCGGGGATCTCCGCCCGCTGGAACAGCTCGAAATCCTCGCTCGGCATTGCCGCGTCGTGGTTCGCGACCGGCACGGCCTCGTCGATCCGGCCCGCAACCAGCGGGTGTTCGACTTCGACGGGTGCACGGAGACGCCAGCTCCCGAGACGGAGGACGAAACCGTCGCCGAGGAGGCCACCCCGGCGACGATCCGGTTCGAGCCCCGCAAGGAGGCGGTGGAGGCCCGCACCTCGCGAGACTGGTTCGATGTCGGGTGCCGGCTCTACGACGAAGGGCGGGTGCAGGAGGCGATCGAGGCCTACCGCATGAGCCTCATGAACGAGCCGCGGGCTCCCGAGACGCAGTTCCATCTCGCGGAGTGTCTGTACCGGCTTAACAACACGCGCGGGGCCCTCGAGCGGTATTACATGACGGTCGAGCAGGACCACGAATACGTCGAGGCCTGGACGCAGATCGGCTGTCTGCATCGCGAACTGGGCGAGCCGCAGTCGGCGCTTGTCGCCTTCGAGATCGCGCTCGACGTGCACGCCGAGTATCCCGACGCCCATTTTCACAAGGCGGAAACTCTGGCCGAGCTTGGTCGGCCGGCGGAGGCGGTCCCGCACTGGACTGAATATCTCCGTCGCCATTCACGCGGCCCCTCGGCCGACATTGCCCGTCAACAGCTGGAAGCGGCCCTCGGCTCGGGACTGAATCACTGACCGGCCTGCCGACCTTCGCATCCCGGAACAACGGGACGTCCGGAACCTGAAGACCGGCCAGGGTGGCGAAAATGTCGCCATCTCGGCCAGAAACTGCGCGGACGTGAGCGGTTCCTACGATCGGACACCGCGGGAATTGCGTGGCGAAGCTCGAGCAATTGGATCGGCATAGTCGCTGCTTTACGATATCCGGTCGGCCGCCTCGCTGCGGCTCTCTCATCGCCTTCCCGTCTGGACACGACCATGTTGCTGTCGCGCGCTTCGTTTCTCCGCCTTCTCGTGTTGGGGGTCCTCGCCAGTGGACTTCCGTCGGCTCGCGCGGCGGGACCCGATCCGGCCGCCACGAAGGCCGCGATCGACAAAGGGGTGAAGTTCCTCAAGTCGTCTCAGGCGGAAGACGGCACCTGGACGACTCCCGAACAGCCCGGCATCACAGCGATGTGCGTCTATGCCCTTCTCAAGACCGGAGTCGCTCCGTCCGACCCTGTCGTCCAGAAGGGGCTCAAGGTCCTCGAAGGGCTCAAACGCGAAGACGGCGGCATCTATCGCGAAGGGACGTTTCACAAGAACTACGAAACCGCCATCGCCCTGATGGCCCTCGAAGCGGCGAACGCCGACGGCAAGTACACGAAGACGATCGAATCCGCGGCCGGCTTCCTGCGGGGGCTGCAGTGGGGCGGGGCGGAAAACAAGGTGGACGAGTCGTCGCCGAACTACGGCGGCGCGGGTTACGGCCGTAGCGCCCGACCGGATCTGTCGAACACGACGTTCTTCCTCGACGCCCTCAAGGCCGCCGGAGCCAAGTCGGACGATCCGGCCGTCCAGCGGGCACTGGTCTTCGTCTCCCGTTCGCAGAACCTCGAGAGCGAGCACAACACGACGCCGTTCGCCGCGCTCGTCAATGACGGCGGCTTCTTCTACACCCCTGCCGCCGGCGGGATCTCCGTCGCCGGCAAGAATCCGGATGGGGGGCTACGCTCGTATGCCAGCATGACCTACGCCGGCCTCAAGAGCTACGTCTATGCCGGCCTCACGAAGGAGGACCCGCGGTTCAAGGCGGCCCATGAGTGGATCAAGAAGCACTACAGCCTGAACGAGAACCCGGGTCTCGAAGATCGGGGGCTCTACTACTACTACCAGACCTTCGCCAAGACGCTCGAGGTTCTCGGCTCGGACGAGTTCGAAGACGCGGACGGGAAGAAGCACGACTGGCGGAAGGAACTCGCCGAGAAGGTCATTTCGCTGCAGAAGGAGAATGGCAGCTGGGTCAACCAGAACGACCGATTCATGGAAGGGGACCCGAACCTGACGACCTGCTACTCGCTGATCGCCCTGCAGATCGCTCTGCCGAAGGCGGGCAAGTAGGCGGCCACAGCCCGGGAGATCGACGATGGGCCCTGCACGGCGTCACGACCCCTCGTCGTGACGCCGTGTTTCTTTTGATGCGCATGCGGGCGGGGCAGCTCGATATGATTCCGGGCGTCCCCGCTCCGCGCGGAGTGGATCTCGCCGGATGATCCCGGTCCCCTCCTCTTCAGCCTCACACTCCGTGGATTCCTCATCGAACCACCTCGATGTTCGTCCTGCCGGGCAGGTCGCGCGTGACCGCATCGCACTCGCCTACTCGCCCGCCCTCGCGGGAGAGGTTCTGAGGCATCTCGGGGACCGGTTTGCCGAACATCTCGCGGCAAGCCAGGAGGCAAGCGGGCCGGTCCTCCCCTGGCGTGCGCCGACGGACAATCTGCGGGATGCCGCCGCCTGGATGACGACGGGGACGAGCTCGCCTTGCCTCACCGCGGAGGAGGCCGCGCTCCGCTTCCGCCAGCTCGTTGACACCATTCTGGCCCGGGGAATCAATCTTCATCACCGGAACTACGTCGGCCATCAGGTCGCTCCCCCTCCTCCGCTCGCATCGGTCTTCGATGCCGTTTCGTCATTGACGAACCAGGGAGCGGCGGTCTACGAGATGGGCCCCTGGTCAACAGCGGTCGAAGCGGCTCTCGTCACCGAAATGGGGCGGATGTTCGGGCTTCCTCCCGGAGGATTTACTGGCTTTGCGACCCATGGCGGATCACTCGGAAACCTGACCGCCCTGCTCACGGCACGCAATCTCCGGTTTCCCGAGAGCTGGAAGAGGGGGTTTCACGACTCCGTGCCTCCCGTCGTCCTGGTGCATGGTGACGCCCACTACTGCATCAGCCGCGCGGCGGGGATCCTCGGACTTGGAACCGAACGGGTCGTCCGACTCCCGCTCGATGCGCAGCGGCGGATCGATCCGGCGGCGCTCCAGTGCATCCTGCGCGATCATCGGGAGAACGGGATTCCGGTCCTGGCGGTCGTCGCGTGTGCCGGGACGACACTGACCGGGGCGTTCGATCCGCTGCCGGCCCTTGCGGATCTCTGCCGGGAATACGGCGTCTGGCTCCATGTCGATGCCGCCCATGGGGGGGCTGCGGCCTTCAGCCCCCGGTTTCGTCACCTGGTCGACGGACTCGAACGGGCCGACAGTTTTCTGTGCGACGCCCACAAGATGATGTTCGCTCCGGCGCTTTGCGCGTTCGTGTTCCACCGCCACCCGGAGCACCGGTTCGCCACGTTCGCCCAGGAGGCCCCTTACCTTTACGACCCCTCCGCCCCCGGGATGGCGGATTTCGACTACGGTCTTCTGACGCTCGAGTGCACGAAGCGGGCGATGACCTACACCATCTGGGGGCTCTGGAGCCTGCTCGGTCCGCAGGTCTTCGCCGATCTTGTCGAGCAGACGTTCGACCTGGCGGCGGACTGGGCGGGGCGGATTCGGGACGCCGGCGATTTCGAGCTCCTCGCCGATCCGCAGTGCAACATCGTGGTCTTTCGATATTCCCCCGCCGAAGTCGCCGGCTGGCCGGCCGAGCGAGTCGGGCTGCTGAACCGGGAGATTCGCCGAAAGATCATGGAGAGCGGCGAATTCTACTTCGTGCAGACGTCGATCGATGGTGTCGGGGCGATGCGGGCGGTGGTCATGAATCCGCTCACTCGTGCGGAGGATCTGCGGCGGCTGCTGGACCGCATCCGCGAAACGGCTCGGGAACTGCTGATGCGTCCGTCGTGACGGGCCGCGCCGGCACGATGAGAAACTTCGGAACGGGCTCCCCCTGATCCGCCGGTTGCGACGCAGGCCGTGGTTGCATCCGCCGCTGCGGGCGGACATCTTGATTGACGGTGCGGGGGCGGGAACTAGAATCGCGGGTTTGGGATTGAATTGGCCCCATGGGGGGGAGTCTGTCCCGACACCCTGGAGTCACCAAATTCGAGGTGAGTGTGCAAATCCAAGTCTCCTCGCGACATGGGACGTTGAAGCCCGCATCGCATGAGTACATCGTTCGCAAGTCGGAAAAGCTGCTCACCTACTTCGAACGGGTCACCGCCATCAACGTGACGGTCGATTTCGGCGACGAGAAGGCCAAGGAACACCGGGTGAAGGTCGAAATCCTGGTGGATGCCGAGCACAAGCACAATTTTGTGGCGACGGAAGACGAAGCGGACGTTCAGGCCGCTTTCGATCTGGCGCTGCATAAGATGGAACAGCAGATCAAGAAGTATAAGGAAAAGCTTCAGGATCATCGCCGCGACACCCCAATGAGCGGGGGCTAGTCGCCAGCGGTGCAGTGAGCGGAGTGCGCGCTCGCGCGGTTTCGGCAGTCTGTTTCTGCCGGGCAGAGGTGTTTTTCAATTTGAGAGACCGTTTGGCCGCACGAGTTCTGCAGGTTTGGAGAGTGTCGAATGAAACTGACTGAGTTTGTCGTGTCCGAGGCGATCGTGCCGGATCTTCAGGCCACGACCAAGGAAGCCGCAATCCGCGAGATCATCACCAGCCTTCGGGCGGCGGGACGGATTCCGGCCGAGCATGAGGAGGCGATTGCCGCCGCCATCATGAAGCGGGAGGAGCTCGGATCGACGGGGATCGGGCGCGGTGTCGCCGTCCCGCACACGAAGCACCCCTCCGTCAACGGCATGGTCGCCACCGTGGCCCTCTCGGGGCCTGGCCTCGAATTTGCAAGCCTTGACGGGGAAGACGTCCACATCGTGTTCCTGCTGATCTCCCCGCCGGATCGCCCCGGCGACCATCTCCGCGCCCTGGAGACCATCACCCGGCACCTCAAGAGCGACGACTTCTGCAACTTCCTCAAGCAGTCCAAGAGCCGCGAGCTCATCATGGACCTGCTCCAGGAAGCGGACGAGAAGCAGTTCTAGAGTGCCGCAGAACGACAGGCTCGATCGCTCCGACCCGGCGTTTTTCCAAGGTGCAGGCCTTTCGACGATGACGGATCGACGAGCCCGGCGATGGGCTCACTGAAACCTTCTGACGGAGAAGTCATCCACTCCCGGAGAGTCAACGAACCTGGAAACCTAGAATCTGTCCTGCTGAATGGAGCCCGAACCCCTTCGACCGCGACGGACAACGGAACCTGGTTTCGAGGACTGCTGAGTACGAGATGAGGTGACTTGTGGAAGATCTGATGAGCGAGACGTTGACCCTGAATCGAGTCGTGACGGTCGTGAATGAAAACGGCCTGCACATGATTCCGTGCTCGCTCATGGTCCGGCTTCTCAAGGATTTCCAGGGGGACGTCCGTCTTTCCAACGGCCAGCACGAGGCCGACGCCCGCTCGATGTTCGACCTCCTGCAGCTCGCGGCCGGGCCGGGAACGAGCCTTACGGTCACAGTCTCCGGGCCCTCTGCCGAGATCATGATCGAACAGATCTCGCGATTCTTCGAGAATGGCTTTAAGCTGGACGCCTGAGCGGGAGCGGTTTTCGGGTTCGGAGCGCTCTGATTGCGTCACGGCACCGCCAGAACGGATCGACTCCGGGTCGGTTGGGGCCGTGGGCTGCCACAGTTGGCGTCCGAGCCGGTTCCCGCGAACGAGGAGGAGAGGGGGGACGGCGAATGTTCGTCAAACAGGGGATCGCAGTCTCGCCCGGTGTCGCGATCGGCCCCGCCATCCTCATTGGCAAGAACGAACTCCAGATACCCCACCGCTACCTGACGGGCGACGTCGTCGACTTCGAGATCAGCCGCCTGCACGGCGCTCTGCAGCACGTCTGCGACGAAATTGCCGAGCAGGAGAAGCTCGCGACGGAGCAGCTCGGCGCGCAGTACGCCGCGATCTTCGGCGCGCACCTCCTGCTGGCCCGCGACCGCAAGCTCATCCAGGAGATCGAAGACCTCATCCGCAAGAAGCGGTTCGCCCCCGAGCAGGCGGTGCAGCTGGTCCTGCGGAAACGGGCGTCGCAGCTTCGCTCATTGACGAATACGTACATCGCCGAACGGTCGCTCGACCTCGAGGATCTTGAGAAGCGGCTGATGCGGCATCTCGTCGGCGAGCCTCACCAGGAGCTGGCGAACCTCAAGTCCGAAGCGATTATCCTCGCTCACAATCTCACGCCGAGCGAGACGGCAGCCCTCGACAAAAAGTTCATCAAGGCCTTCGCGACCGAAGTCGGCGGGCCCACAAGCCACACCGCGATCCTCGCGGGAGCCCTCGAAATCCCCGCCGTGGTCGGCCTCGGGCACTTCCTCTCGGAGCTCGGCGGAGGGGGCGAGACCGTCATCATCGACGGCAATGAAGGCCTGATTTACGTCGACCCCGACGAGGCGACGATCGGCCGCTATCGGGCGATCGAGGCGGAGGCGAAGAGCCGGGCGGACCTCCTCATCAGCCGGCAGTCGGTCGACGACATCTGCACGACGGCCGACGGTGCGCGGATCATTGTCCTCGGCAATATCGAGTTCCCTGAAGAGGCCGAGCACTGCCAGGAGCGCGGGGCCGAAGGGGTCGGCCTCTACCGGACCGAATTCCTGTACCTCGGCCATCAGAAGGAGCGGACCGAGGAGGAGCACTTCCAGGCGTACAAGCACGTCGCCCGGACGTTCGGCGACTCGCCGGTCGTCATCCGGACCCTCGACCTCGGGGCGGACAAGATCCCCGGGACGATGAAGGAGTACTTCAGCGACTTCGCCAACCCGGAGCTCGGCCTGCGCAGCATTCGCGTGAGCCTCGCGAACAAGAAGCTGTTCAAGACGCAGCTGCGGGCGGTAATGCGGGCCGCGGTCGAGGGAAACATCTGGCTGATGTTTCCGCTCATCTCGTCGCTGCTGGAGCTCCGGCAGGCGAAAATGATGGTTCAGGACGTCTGCGAGGATCTCGAAGAGGAAAACATCAATTTCCGCAAGAAAATCCCTGTCGGGATGATGGTCGAGGTTCCTTCGGCGGCGATCCTGGCGGATGAATTCGCCCGGGAAGTCGACTTCTTCTCTATCGGCACCAACGACTTAATTCAGTACACTCTTGCGGCTGACCGCTCTGACCCGGCGGTCGCCCGGTACTACAACGCCGCGGACCCCGCGATCTTCCGGCTCATCGAAATGGTCGTCAAGGCCGGCGATGAGCACAAGATTCCGGTCACCGTCTGCGGGCAGATGTGTTCCGATCCGAAGTTCGTTCCCCTCCTGATGGGAGCGGGGATCCGGCGCCTGAGCGTCACCCCCCCTGCCGTCCTGGAGATTCGCGATCTCATCAGTCGCGTGACGATGCCGCAGGTTCGCGAGATCGCCTCTCGGGCCCGGCACATGGAAAGTGCCCGCGACATCGAGGCGTATCTTCGGGGAGAGCTCCGAAAGATCTATCAGGATGCCGACTACTGAGCCGGCCCTGGCAGAGCCATTCCGAACCCTCCGGGTTCCACAAAATACTACTACTACCGATGCCGAATCGGTTTCGGCGTCGGCCACGAATCACGTTCGAACTCACCAGGTCCGAACAGAGTGCAGTCAAGTTCGCAGAGCATCGCGCGGGCGAGCGGCCGGAATCTTTCCGGAACCGCCGGCCCTTGCGTGAAGCCGGCTCTTTTCCGCGGCGCTCCGCTTGAGCCCGCGGCGGGGTCTCTGCTTCCCGGCTGGAAGCAGCCCCACCCAGAGCGATCGCAAGGTTGCTCCGGGACCGTCGTGAATCGCGCCTTTGTCGACAGGCGCTGCGCCTTGCCGCAGTGCCCGCCGGGCGCGACGACTCCCGCTGACGCGGCTCGAGGTTCCCGGCTCGCCGAATGGCGCGTTGCGGAAAACCGCTGCCCCGCCGGCAAGGGGGTCACCCGACCGCCGTGCGAACCGATGCACCCTGTCCGGCAGAACACCGGACGGTCTCCTTCACCGGGGACCTCCCTAACCGGAGACAGGGTAAATGAAGAAAGAAATGCTGATCAACGTCCTCCAGCCGGAGGAAAGCCGCATCGCCATCATGGAAGACGGGGTTCTTGAAGAACTCTACGTCGAGCGGACGAGCCACGAGAACCTCGTCGGCAACATCTACAAGGGCAAGGTCGTCAATATCGAGCCGAGCATCCAGGCGGTGTTCGTCGACTTCGGCGTCGGCCGCAACGGCTTCCTCCACGTGAGCGACGTGGAGTTCCAGTACTACAAGCATCTCGTCTCGGAAGAGGAGATGCGGGCCAACCGCAAGAACCCGAAGTTCAACGAGCGCAGCGCCCGCCACAAGCCGCCGATCCAGGAGATCTTCACCCGCGGCAGCGAAGTCCTCGTCCAGGTCATCAAGGAAGGGATCGGCACGAAGGGGCCGACCCTCTCGACCTATGTCAGCATTCCCGGGCGATACCTCGTCCTGATGCCGGGCCTCCAGCGAATGGGGGTCAGCCGCAAGATCGAAGACGAAGAGACTCGCCGGAAGCTCCGCCAGATCCTGCGGCAGCTCGAACCGCCCGAGGGGCTCGGTTTCATCGTCCGCACCGCCGGCATCGACCGGAGCGCCCAGGACCTCGTCCGGGACATGAACTACCTGCTGCGGCTCTGGAAGACGATTGTCCGCCGCATCGAGAAGCTGCCGTCGCCGGTCGACATCTACGAAGAGACCGACATGATCACCCGGACGATCCGGGACATCTTCACGGCCGACATCGAAGCGATCTGGATCGACGAGCCGAAGGCCTATGAGCGGGCCCGCGACTTCATGGAAGTCGTCATGCCCCGCCACATCGACCGCATCAAGCTGTACGACGCCAAGGAGCCGCTGTTTCACAAACACAAGCTCGAAGAAGAGATCGAGCGGATCCAGTCCCGCCGCGTTCCGCTCCCAGGCGGGGGGTCGCTCGTCATCGACCAGACTGAAGCCCTCGTGGCGATCGACGTCAACAGCGGCAGCCACCGGGTCGACAACGACGCCGACAAGACCTCGCTTCAGGTGAACCTCGCCGCCGCGAAGGAGATCGCCCGTCAGATCCGGCTCCGCGACCTCGGCGGGGTGATCGTCAACGACTTCATCGACATGCGGGACGAACGTCACCGCCGGATGGTCGAGAACAAGCTGCGGGACTGCGTCGAGCGGGACCGGGCCCGGACCAAGGTCCTCCGGATCAGCCCGTTCGGCCTGATCGAAATGACCCGCCAGCGGATCCGGCCTTCGCTCAAGCGCAGCGCCTACGAAGACTGCCCCTGCTGCCGCGGCATGGGGATGGTCAAGACCGCCGAGAGCATGGCGATCGAGGTCGTCCGGACGCTGATGAAGAAGGCGAGCAACGAAGAGGTGAAGCGGATCCAGGTGGAAGTTCACACCCGGGTCGCCGACTACCTCATCAACCGCAAGCGCCGCGACATCATCGAGCTCGAAGAGAAGTACGGGATCACGGTGAACATTCAGACAGGCCTGAATGTTCCGCCGGAACACTTCGGCATCAAGTGCCTCAACGACATCGGGCAGGAGATCACGATTCTCTCGAGCGGGGACTCGTATTCGAAGTGCTGATCTGCTAACCTGTTCCGCTCGCGTTTGCGCAGAGCCTCCAGGCCTTGCGCAAGCGCCTGTGTCGATTCGTTTTACGCTGAATTCGGCAGATCGTTCGTTCGACTGGCTCCAGACGTTTGGGACTGTGCACCATGCCCGTGTTCGCAATTTTCGAGACCGACGGCCGTCAGATTCGCGCCCAGGAAGGTGATGTCCTCCAGCTCGATCTGCGGGACGGCGTCCAGACCGGGACGACCCTCCAGTTCGACCGGGTCCTCCTCGCCAACGGCGGGGCCGAGAGCGTTCTCGGAGCTCCGGTGATCAGCGGCGCTACGGTTGCCTGCGAAGTCGTCGAGCCGATCGTCAAGGGCGAGAAGCTCGAGATCCAGAAGGTTCGCCGCCGTCACAACTCCCGTCGCCACACGGGTCACCGCCAGAAGTACACCCACGTCAAGGTGACCGGGATCAGCATTCCGGGACTCAAGGTTGCGACGACGCAGTCGTAATCGTCCCGTAGAACGAACCCGTCTCTTCGAATTTCACGGCCCTCACTCCGGTGAGGGCCGTTTTTCGTTGGTGCCCAGGGAAGCTGGCGGCCACAGGGCACCAAGCATGGCGCATCGTGCAGAATCGGGGCATGAGAGCTTCCCTTGCGATCCTCATCTTTGTGGCCGTCGGAGCCACGGCCGGCGTCGCCCGCGACGGTGATCCTGCGTCCCTTGCCCGTCGGATCGACGAGCAGCCTGCAAGGCGCTTCGGGGCGGAGTCGATCGTCCCCGCCCCCGAGCGGATGATGCCGAGTTCTTCCGCCGCCTCGGCCTCGACCCCAAGAAGCAGAACCTCTCAAACGTCGGTGCGCGCCTGCCCGATTCGCCTCGCGGATCCGGATGCCAAACCAGTAACGGAATCGCTCGCGTCACACGTCTGACCGGCTTTCGCATCTCGCCCGGTGATCAAGCGCCGTCAGTCCACTTCGAACGTAAATTCAACTTCCACCGTCGCATTCAGCGGCAGGGCATTGACCCCGACCGCCGCGCGGGCGTGTTTCCCCGCATCGCCCAGGAGTGTCTGGAGCAGCTCGCTCGCACCGTTGGCCACGGCGGGCTGCTGCGTGAACCCATCCTGCGACTGGACGAAAACGCCGATCCGCACGACCCGCCGCAGCCGCGACAGATCCCCGTCGAGTTCGGCCTTGAGGACCGCGAGGCCATTGAGCACGCACTGCTTCGCTGCCGAGTGAGCGACGTCGAGGGCAACCTGATCGGGAACACTCCCGGTGGCCAGCAGCGTCTTTGCGGCAAACGGCAACTGCCCGCTGACGAAGACGAGGTTCCCTGATCGAACGGCCGGCACATAAGCGGCCACCGGCTTCGGGGCCTCAGGCAGCGTGAGCCCCAGTTCCGCCAGCTTCTCCTCGATCGACATCGGTGCGTTCTCCTCGTGCGTGTGCTCTCTCGCCCCGGATTCTAGAGAACGCCGGGCGGCCGCGGGAGAAACTGGTGCGATGCCCGGCGAATCCGCGGGAGCGAACCGCGCCCGCCGAAGCACCGTGTCGTAATCGGCAGGCGTATTCATATTGAGGAACGAACCGAGCTGAGGGTCCGCCGCTCGAACGTCCTCCGCGTCGAGGTACCGGGTGTCGATCGCATCAAGAAGTCCGCGCAGGCTGAGCCGGTCCTCTGAGAGAAGCCGGTTGACCCTCTCCAGAACCGACACGGGATAAGCGGCTGGCAACGGCTGCGGAATCCCGTCGAGTCTGACAACGGCGGCGTCACGCTCCCCGAGGAGCAGGAAGAGCCTGTGCACCAGCGGAGGAACGAGGTGCGGAGCGTCGCACGACGTAACCACCACGGAATCCGCCCGCCCCTTCAAGGACTCCAGTCCCGCTGCCAGTCCTTCGAGAGGTCCGCGTTCCGGGCGCTGGTCGCGAACCACGACGACGTCAGGCGGGAGCACGGGAAGCTCCTGCCCCTCGGCCGCGACGACGACGCAGCCTGCATCCGTCGCCCCCACAAGTGTGCTCAGGATGTGCTCGAGCACCGTAGAGGAACCGAACGGCAGCGTGGCCTTATCGCGCCCCATCCGGGTCGACCGTCCGCCGCAGAGAATAATGCAGGCTCGCCGCACGCTGTCCTTTCAAGGTTTGCTACCGCCGATGCGAACCGGTTCTACGCTATGATTTCATGAACGGGCCACGCTGTCAGGCCATCAGGACACGGCTTCTGGTGAGGCGGGCCAACACATTCAAACAACCCGGGAGAAGACACCATGGCCGATGACGAAGGCTACCGCCTTATGGGGGCGGCGTTTGAAGTCTACAACGAGCTCGGTTACGGGCTCGCCGAGGAAGTCTACCAACAGTGTCTGGAGATCGAGCTGGCACTCCGTGGCATACCATTCGCGACAAAGCGGGAACTCGTCTTCCGATATAAGGACCGGGAACTGACCACCAAGTACAAGCCTGACCTCTTTGTCTACGAAAGAATAGTCGTCGAGCTGAAAGCAGTCTCGGAGTTGAACGCGGATCACGAGGCTCAACTCTTCAATGACATGAGACTCGCCAGACAGCCTGTTGGATACCTGATCAACTTTGGCCGGAAGTCAGACCTGCAGTGGAAACGGTTTGTTCTCTCGGACTTGCACCCAGGGAGAAGAGGGAAGACGGAACACGAATCTTCGCTGATCTCCGCTAATCCGAAGAAACCGAAATCATTGTTCGCCTTGGAAACCACGGCCCGGATTTGTCATACAGCGGAACTCCGTCGGGCATTCTGGATCAGTGAAGACTAGCGAAGATTAGGCTCTGTTTGGAAACTCCTCGTAGACGCCACAGAACCACCTAATCCCAGGGATTCAGGAAGGGGCGGGGCCGAAGCGGCAGTTCTCAAACAGAGCCTAGTGTTCTTCCTCCTTCTTCTCCTCCTCGTCATGTTCGTCGACGCGGAGCAGGGGAGAACTGGGAACGCTCATCTTCACTGATCGCCGCAGTCACCGGTGACGGCTCACGGGGGCCGGCTGCGGGTCGCGGATCTCCGGCCGGACCAACCTCGATACCGCT
>JAEYWB010000127.1 GCA_023429275.1 Planctomycetota bacterium | reverse complement strand
GCCTGGAAGGCCGGGCGACGGAGCGGTGACGCGTTTTTGTGGCTCGGACGTGATTCGCTTGCAGTCGATCCCGTTCTCGGCGAGTGTTCGCCCGTGGACCGACTGATCATCCAGGGAGGCGTTCCGCTGCGGGGGCGAGTCTCCGTGAGCGGGTCGAAGAATGCTGCGCTGCCGATCATGGCGGCTACGCTCGCTGTCGATGGCGATTGCCGCCTGAAGAACGTGCCCGACCTGGCCGACGTTCGGACCCTTGGAGAAGTCCTGAACGGGCTCGGAATGTCCGTTCAGCGTGACGCCCAGGGGACGCTGACGACCGCCACTCACAGCTCGGAGAACGTGGCTGCCGACTACGAACTGGTCCGGAGGATGCGGGCAAGCATCTGCGTGCTGGGGCCGCTCCTGGCGTCGCGCGGACGGGCGCGGGTCGCCCTCCCGGGGGGCTGCCAGATCGGTCTTCGCCCGATCGACCTGCATCTGAAGGGACTGGCGGCCCTGGGGGCCATCATCCAGATCGAGCATGGGGACATCATCGGTTCCGTCAAATCGCTGAGAGGAGCGGAGATCGACCTCGCCGGTCCGCGAGGAAGCACCGTGACGGGAACCTGCAACGTCATGACTCTGGCGGTCTTCGCCCGCGGCACGACGGTGATCCACCACGCCGCCTGCGAACCGGAGGTGGTCGACCTCGCCGGCTTTCTCAACGCCCGGGGGGCGGCGATCGAGGGGGCGGGAACCTCGACGATCACGATCTCCGGGCCGCGGCGACTGACGGGCGGCACCTACGAGATCATTCCCGACCGGATCGAAGCGGCAACTCTGATCCTGGCGGCCGGTATCACGCGAGGGGCCGTCACGATCGAGGGAATCCGCACGGATCATCTTCAGGCGGTACTGGACTGTGTCGCCGAGATCGGCCTGATGGTGGAGTCGCTCGGCCCGACGGCGGTTCATGTCGCCGTTCCAGGAGAGCTCAGGGGGACGACGCTTGTTGCCGGGCCCTATCCGGGAATCCCGACGGACGTCCAGGCCCAGGTGACGGCGCTTCTCTGCCTGGCCCGGGGAACCAGTTCCGTGCGAGACGAGGTCTTTCCGGACCGGTTCCTGCATGTGCCCGAACTGCTGCGTCTGGGGGCCGACATCCGCCGGGAAGGGGCCGAAACGATTATTCAGGGCGTGTCCCGGCTCAGCGGAGCGGCGGTGACGGCATCGGACCTGCGGGCCAGCGCGGCGATGATTCTCGCCGGGCTCGCGGCGGAGGGAGAGACCGTCGTCCACAACATCCACCATCTCGACCGCGGCTACGAACGGCTCGACGAGAAGCTCCGCTCTCTGGGCGCAGCGATCCTGCGTGTCGGGACGGGACGGGGTTAGAGGTTAGAGGTGAGAGGTTAGAGATCAGACAGGGCGATCGTTTGCCGGGGGCTGTCAACTGGCTACCTGCTTTCTCTCTAACCTCTAACCACTCACCTCTAACCTCTTACGCCGCCCGGGTTCCGCTCCGTTGCTTCTCAGGCGGGCCGGTCACGATGATACGTGGTTCCATCTCCGCGGCCCGGTCCGGCCGGGTCGCGAGGGAGGCCCAGGAGAGATTTCGTGAGCGAACGTCCGACCCAATACACCGTGCTGGCCCGCCGGTTCCGTCCGCAGACCTTCGACCAGGTGGTCGGTCAGGGGCATGTCGGGCAGGCGCTGCGGAACGCCATTCGCCAGGGCCGGGTGGCGCATGCCTACCTGTTCACGGGGGCCCGCGGTGTCGGAAAGACTTCCACCGCACGGATTTTCGCCAAGGCCCTCAATTGCCCGAACGCGGTGGACGGCGTCCCCTGCAACAACTGCGAGGTCTGCCAGTCGATCGCGGCGGGGAGTGACGTGGACGTCCTCGAGATCGACGGCGCGTCGAACCGCGGGATCGACGATATCCGCCAGCTGCGGGCGAACGTGAACGTCCGCTCGATGCGGTCGCCGTTCAAGGTCTACATCATCGACGAAGTCCACATGCTGACGAAGGAGGCGTTCAACGCCCTCCTGAAAACGCTCGAGGAGCCTCCGCCGAACGTCAAGTTCATCTTCTGCACGACGGAGCCGAACAAGCTCCCCGACACGATCCTTTCTCGCTGCCAGCGGTTCGACTTCGGCGTCATCGCCACGACGAGCATCATGGACCGCCTGCGGGAGATCGCCGAGGCGGAAGGGATGGCGGTCGACGAGGAGGCGATCGAGCTCGTCGCCCGCCGGGCCGCCGGCTCGATGCGGGACAGCCAGTCGCTGTTCGATCAGCTTCTTGCCTTCGGCAGCGACCGGGTCGGCGCCGAGGACGTTCACCGGCTGCTGGGGACCGCTCCCGACGAGCGCGTGATCGAGCTGATGAATGCTGTTCGTGAGGGGAACCGCGAGTCGGCTCTTTCGCAGCTCCATCGGGCCGCGGAGCAGGGGGTGGAGCTCGGGGTCTTCAGCGACCAGCTGCTCAATTACCTGCGGGATCTCATGATCGTCGCGGTGGGAGCGGCCGATGTTCCGCTCCTGTCGGTCGCGGCGCGGCATCGGGAAGTGCTTGCGGAGCAGGCTCGGCAATGGGGCCTGACGGCGATCACGGCGTCGATGCAGATCCTCGCGGAGTCGAAGAACCGGATGCAGCGTGTGAACTATGCCCGCTCGCTGCTCGAACTGGCCCTCGTCCGGATGACGATGCTCGGCGATCTCCAGCAACTGGCCGCGCTGGCAGCCGGCGGAGGGGGCGGGGCAGGTGGCGGATCTCCGGCAGGAGCTTCGCCGAGCGGCCTGGCTCGTCCGGGGGCCGTCACGCGACCGACGCCGACTCCTTCGTCTCCGTACAGCCCGCCGGGGGCTTCGGCTGCGGCCGATCCCGGCTCAAAAAAAAAGTATGACGTGAATGTGGGGGGCGGAGGGGAAGCACTCGGTCAAGCCGCAAGGGGGCCGGTCGTTGCCGAAGCCGGGCAGGAAACGCCAGAAGATGGTCCGGCGAAGACGATTGCGTTGAGCGCGGCCACCCTGGACGAATTCCGAGCAGCACTCGTGCCCAAGCTGCCCGAAATGTTGGCCAATCACCTCAAGAATGCCACTTTACATGCAAATTCTGGGCCAAATGCCCTAGAAGTCCGATTTCCGAAGAGCTATGGTTTCTCCAAACTGTACTGCGAGAAGTCGGACAATCAAAAACGACTTCAGCAGTCCCTGGCGGAAGTCGCCGGAAACCAGATCGTTGTCCGGTTCACCGAGGATGCCTCCGCCACCGCAGGTCCCGCCCCCGTCGGACGGGCACCTGTGCTCGAACGACGCCGTCCGACCAGTGTCGACTCCGACCCCTTCGTCCAGAAGGCCGTGGCGATCCTGAATGCGACGGTCTTCGAGGTCCGGGAGGTCGCGGAAACGGCCTTCGGAGCCGACTCCGCGGAAGACAACCAGGACTCGTGAAGGGAACGCATGTTCAAGGGACTGGCCAATATCGCCGAGATGATGAAGAAGGCCGCCGAGATCAAGGCCCGCATGGCCGAGATGAAGCAGAAGCTGGCGGACCTCAGAATGTCCGGGACCGCCGGTGACGGGGCCGTCACGGTTGTGGCCACCGGTGATCAGCGTCTCGTCAGCTGCCAGATCGCCCCCGAGGTCGCTGGCGACACCGCTCGCCTTGAAGGGCTCGTCCTTGAAGCGGCCAACCAGGCCCTTTCCCGGGCTCGCGAAGAGGCCGCGAAACAGATGGCGACCCTCATCGGCAGGCCGGACGTTCCAGACGGTCCGGACTTTCCAGGCGGGATGCCGAATCTCGGACTGTGGAACTAAGGATGCTTCCCGGAGACGGGACCCGTTAACGGATTTCAATCACAATGGCGGTCAAACAGTTTCCCCCTGAGCACCACCCTTTCGGTCCCGCCGTCGGCCGGCTGATCAACGAGTTCGCCGCGCTGCCGGGAGTGGGGCGGAAGAGTGCGGAGCGGCTCGCGAACTACATCATCACTGTCTCGGAGCCGGAAGCGATGCGGCTCGCCGAGGCGATCCGCGAGGTCAAGAAGTCGGTCCGCCGCTGCGAGAACTGCTTCAATCTCACCGATCGGGAGCTCTGCTCCATCTGCTCCGACCCGCGTCGCGACCGGACGGTCGTCTGCGTCGTCGAGCAGCCGCGGGATGTCACGGTCCTCGAGGCGACGGGGGTCTTTCAGGGAACCTACCACGTCCTCGGTGGGCGGCTTTCACCGCTCGAGGGCGTCGGCCCCGCCGACCTGACGATCGATGCGCTCGACCGCCGCGTGCGGCGAGACGGTGTCAAGGAGATCGTGATGGCGACGAACCCGACCCTCGAAGGGGACGGGACGGCGCTGTTCATTTCCAACCTCCTCGAAGATACGGGGGTCCGGATCACCCGCCTCGCACGCGGGATTGCCACCGGGAGTGTCCTCGAGTTTGCCAACAAGGAGATGCTGTCCGACGCGCTCCGCGGGCGGCAATCGTTTTAGTCCGGTCCGATAACACGTTACGAACGTACTGTTTACACGTCAGTCCCAAACATGCACCTCAACATCGGCCAGTTCCAGCGTCAGTCGCTCCAGCAGGTGCTGGCGCCGCGCATGATTCAGTCGATGGAAATCCTCCAGATGCCCCTGACGGAGCTGGAGGAGCGCATCGACCAGGAGATGGCGGAGAACCCGCTGCTGCAGCGGGTTGATACGCCCACCGGGGACGCCGTTCAGGCTGACGGACCCGACTTCGAACAAGCCCCCCTCAAGGAAGTGGAACGCCGCGAACTGGTCGCGGGACAGGAAGACAACAACGCCTCCGACTTCGAGCGGCTCGTCGAGATCGCCGAGGAGTGGCCCGACGACAACTACACCTCCGGCTCGAAGCCCTCGGGCAACCGGATGGACGAGGATGGCGACCGGGCCCATGACATCATGGCCAATGCCGAGGAGCGCCCGCAGACGCTCCACGAGTATCTCGTCGAGCAGTTCCACTACTTCAAGGTGAGCCCGGAGGTCCGGGCGTTCGGCGAGTACCTGATCCAGAACCTCGATGCCAACGGCCGCATGCAGAGCTCGCTGCCGGAGATGGTGCAGGTCTTCGGCCAGTCGATCGACCTCGCCAAGGCGGAAGAGGCTCTCAAGCTGGTCCAGAAGCTCGATCCCCCCGGCGTCGGCGCGCGGGACCTGCGGGAGTGCCTCCTGCTGCAGATCAGGCCCGATACGCCGCTCCGCGAGATGCTGATCGCCATCATCTCGGGGCACCTCGACGACATCATGCAGAACCGGCTGCCGCTCATTCAGCGGAAGACCGGCTACTCGCTCGACGACATCAAGGCGACGATCGAGCAGATGCGGACGCTCAATCCCTACCCCGGCCGCGGCTTCGAGCCGATGCCGGTCCAGTCGGTGACCGCCGACCTACGAGTGGCGAAGACCGAAGACGGCAAGTGGGCGGTCGAGCTCATCGACGAGTACGTCCCGCAGCTCCGGATCAGCAAGCGGTATCTCCGCCTCCTTGAAGGGAACCCCGATCCGGCGACGAAGGAGTTCGTCAAGAAGAAGATCGAGTCGGCGAAGTGGCTGATCGACGCGATCGAGCAGCGGTATTCGACGCTGCGGAAGGTCGCCCAGGCGATCGTCGACCGTCAGGCGGAGTTCCTGGAAGAGGGGCCGGACCACATCAAGCCCCTCAAGATGCAGGACATCGCCGATGTCGTCGGCGTCCACGTCACGACGATCTCGCGGGCGGTGGGCGACAAGCACATCGAAACGCCCCGCGGGATCTTCCCGCTCAAGCGGTTCTTCGGCGGCGGGACCACGACCGCCGATGGCGAAGAAGTCGCCTGGGACATCATCCGGATCAAGCTCAAGGAAGTCGTCGACAACGAGGACAAGCACAACCCCTTAAGCGACGACGAGATCGTGGAAGCTCTCGCAAAGCACGGCTTCCAGCTCGCCCGACGGACGGTCACGAAGTACCGCAAGGCGCTGAACATTCCGTCGTCCCGCCAGCGCCGCGAGTTCTGAACGACAGTGCCGGCGCAAGTCGTCGGACGACCATTAGCGGAGATTAGCGGCGATTAGTGTTCTTCCTCCTTCTTCTCCTCCTCGTCATCTTCGTCGACGCGGAGCAGGGGAGAACTGGGAACGCTCATCTTCACTGATCGCCGCAGTCACCGGTGACGGCTCACGGGGGCCGGCTGCGGGTCGCGGATCTCCGGCCGGACCAACCTCGATACCGCT
>JAEYWB010000066.1 GCA_023429275.1 Planctomycetota bacterium | reverse complement strand
GGGTACGCTCGTTCACGAAGCGATTCATCAGCTCGCGTTCAACACGGGGCTCCACAGCCGGTTCGGCGAGGAGCCGCGGTGGCTCGTCGAGGGGTTCGCCATGGTGCTCGAGTCGGAATCGAACCTGCGGGATGAACGCTCCGCGAACGACGGCGACCGGGTCGACCTCGAGCGGTACATGACGTTTCAGCAGTCGCTCCCGAAGCGTGCGAAAGGAACCCTCGCCTCCCTGGTCGGGTCTGAAGAGATGTTCCTGTCGAACCCGCTCGGAGCGTACGCCGAGGCCTGGGCCCTGACCTTCTTTCTGACGGAGACCCGCTCGGCTCGTTACGCCGACTACCTGAAGAGGCTTGCCCGCCGCGACCGGCTCTCTGCTTACTCGACCGCCGACCGGATCAAGGACTTTCAGGAGGTGTTCGCCACCGACCTGCCGTCGATCGACGCCCAGCTGGTTCGCTACATGTCGCAGCTGAAGGTGCGAAAGGGGCCGACACCAAAGTAACCGCAGAGCGATCCGGTCAGGATCCCTCAGCGGGACGACGCGTCGTCACCCGGTCAGATCGAGTGGTGATGCTCTCATTGACGCCGCGGCGGCCTGACGCCGCGTCGTTCGCCGCGCAATCGGTTCAGCGATCCGCCTTGAGGTAGTAGCACTCGAGATCGTTCATCCGGTCCTCCTCGAGAGCCTGACCCTCCCACGAGGGAATATCATCGAGCCGGACGAGGAAGCTCTGAGGAAAGGGGGAAACCGGAACCCTGATCAGACCATTGGCGTTCCGTTCGAGGTCGCCGCGTTCCGCTTTCGCCGCCCGTTCACCGAGGAGGATGTAGGTCGGAACCCGAGGATCGGGCTTCCCGGAACGAAGCAGATCGAGATTGGCGTTGGCGACGACCGCATACCTCAGGGGCGATCGAGGCTCTGCTGCGGCCAGATGGCAAAAGAGGGCCGGCTCGCCCACAACGTAAAGGACGGCGTCGATCTTCGGGAGCCGGGTCGGAGGGACCTCGCGGATGTGGCTCGCGATCGCCTGCTGAAGCTGCGCGGCCGCTCTCCGGAGGCCGGTTCGGTCTTCCCAGGCGACATTCGTCGCGACACCCGACGTCATCTGCCGCACCACGGGAAAGGCGAACGAGACGGCCAGGATCGCCGCCCCGACAAGATCCCGTCGACGCCGCCAGGCCGGACTCAGGCTTCCCATGACCCAGGGAACGCCCGCCCCGATGGCGAACCATGTGCCGACGAGCCACGGGAGCGCCAGGCGGGGATAGGGACGATAGAGCGGCACAGCGAGAGACAGCCCCCCGACCCACGCCGTCGCGAACCCCCACGCCAGCCAGCGGGCGCGGCGTTGATCGGCATCGAGTCCGGCCAGGAAAGGCTCCCTGGCGTAGAGAACAAGCAGTGACGCCGCGACACTGACGGCGCCGATCGCCTGACTCCCGAAATAGCACAGGGCGAACCACGCGACTCCGATGAGGGAAGCCTTCCCTCGCCAGTTGGCCCCGTCCTCTCCGGTCGCCCGTTCGGCGGTCGCCTGCCGGAGGAGGAGAGCCGTGACCGCTCCCGCGAGGAGGGCGCCGACGAAAGTCACCCCGCCGGCGACTCCCTGCTGAACGGCCACCTGACGAACAAGCGAGCCGAACCATCCGGCCGCTCCCACGAAGTACCCTGCGTGATTCTTCGCGACCGCCGCGTAGCCGCCGATCGGAGCGAGCCCCTTCCAGACGGGATACCAGAGCGCGCCCGCCGCCGCGGCAATCCCCGCTCCCCGCAACAGCGCGGCAGGGACCGGGACCGCCTCGTCCCCCCTCTTCCCTTCCCTCTCGCTTCGGCCCGGTCGCCACCACGTTGCGGCAGCCGAGAGGAGCCATCCGCCGCCGACAATGGCGAGAGTCAGCCAGCCGTTGTACTTCGTCCACCACGCGAGCGCGGCGAGCCCTCCCGCCGCAAAGAGCCACAGCGGCCTCCCCGTGAGGAGTCCTCGCCAGCCGGCGTAGGCTCCCGCCGTCATCCACAGGCAGAGCCAGACATCGGTCAGCGCCGACCGCGAGAGCCAGATGTGAAACTCGCTCGTCGCCGCCAGCATCGCGACAAGCCCCCCGGCTGCCGGACCGAACCAGGATCGCGCGGTCCACCAGACAACCGGGATCGTCAGGATCCCCCCCAACAGGCTGACCCAGACCGCACCACGGGGATCGTCGGCGAGTGTCACGCCCCAGGCGGCCATCTCGGGAAAGAGTGGCGGCGCGTAGAGGTCGCGAAACGGGTACTTGAGGTCGGTCTCGGTCGAGTAGACATTCGCCGCGTAAACCCCCTCATCGAAGTGCTCGATGTCGGCGCGGTTCAGCCACGCACAACGAAGCACGATCGCGACGACGAGACTGAACGCGAGGCAGAACCACTCCACGCGCCGGATTCCGCCCGGCATCGCCGTGGATGGCGCGGAAGGCGGGGGCTGGATCGCGGGAGACGAGGCGCGTGGTGACGACACGACAGTCCGTCATTGACCAGGAGATCTCGCGCCGACGGGATATCGAGGAGGGCCATCCCGCTCCGCGAGATGAGCGAGAGACGATCGACAGCCAACTATGACAAGTCGGATGACGTCGTTGGAGGGTCGAGCGGGCCCCCCCAGCCGGTGGAACGGGATGGTGACCGGGCCGTGGCGGCGCGCAGCAGTCGCCGGCAGGTCTCGATCACCAGGTCCCGTGGGTGATCGTCGGTGAACACGGCGTCCACACCGAGTTCTCGCAGCCACCATTCTCCCGCCCCGGCGCCGGCCGGAACGATCGTGATGACGCGGGTCACGCGACAAAGCCGCGAGACGAGATGCGGCAGCGACGAGTCGACAGCCTCTGCCGCCAGGATCAGGAGCGAGGGACGTAGCTCCTCGATCCGCTCGAGGAACTCTTCCCCCTTCGAACATGGCCGGACATCGGCTTGCCCGACGAGTTGCCGCTGGCACTCCGCGAGCCAGTACGACTCACTCTCGACGATGGCGAGGATCGGAAGAGGAGGCACGAATGCCGGAACTCCACGCGGTGGCGTCGATCGGACGGAGACTTGTCGCGGAGCCATGGAGCAGGGCGATCGGCCCCCCCCCGCGGCGCTCACTCGCTGGCACTGGTCAGCTGAAAGCGTGCAAGGAGAGGCCGGATCTCGCGCCGGCTGGCGACGGGGCCGTTACTGAAGGACGGTCCGGAGTCGGGCGTCATCTCGGCAGCGGCCGGCCGTTCGCCCCCCTGCGGAAGGCGGCGAGCGTTCCGAGGCGAGATCAGCCCCGGCCGTTCCCCGTATGCCGGCTGGCTCGGAGCCGCACCAGGACGCGACTGCGGCGGAGCCAGGTACTCCGAGGTGGACGGCGGCGGGGGATCGTTCGGGAAGACCGGAGTCGGCTGCCCGGCCGGCACGGGAGCCGGTGTCGGTTCGAACACGGGCGCCGGGCTGTATTCCTGCGGAACGTATCCCCCTTGAGGCTCCTGCGGCGGAGCGACAGGTGCGGAGGACCGGAACCAGCGGCTCCCTCGAGCGAAGCCGCAGCCGCTCAAGGTGGCCAGGCACAACAGGCCTGCCAGCATCACCGGGGCGGAGGAGGACCGGTTGACGGTCGAATTCTTCTTCAGCATGGGGACCGACTCCCTTGGGGGGCGGCGAGCCGCACCCGAGTCAGTCCAATCCCTTGGACGATCCACGATCCATCTGGCAGTTCCTGCCGCTTGAGGAATCGTCTTTTGTCAAACGCGATCCGCAGAGGTTTGTGGCGTTTCC
>JAEYWB010000950.1 GCA_023429275.1 Planctomycetota bacterium | reverse complement strand
CCCTTGTTCTTCCCCTTGCCGTTGCGGTAGGCCGCGGCCAGCTTCCCCCTGGGGTCGAAGTCGACCGCGTTCCGCCAGCCCCCCGACTTGAGCTGACCGTAGATCAGGCCCGCCCCGGCTTCCCGGGCGGCCGCCAGGATCTTCTCGTCCCCCGTCGCCCGGTAGGCCTTCAGAAGCGCGAGACCGACGGATGGGGTTCCCGGGGGCTGCACCCAGATCTGATCGGGACTGGCGACCCCTTCGCCCAGGCGCGTCCTGCCGTCGAGCGAGACGTAGTAGACGTATCCCCCATGCACGGCGACGCGGGAATGAAAGTATTCGACCGCCCGGTGGATCGCCCCCTGGGCCTCCCCGGCCAGCTTTCGGTCAGGCTCCGCGGCCCCTGCCACGGCACTCGCCACGAGGAAAACACCCACCGCGAGACTCAGCCGCGCCTCCAGCCACATGGCGACCCCTCCCCGTCCGAGAGACCCGATTCTCCGCGCTCTTTGCCTCACCCGCCTTGACCGCACGCCGCCGTCAACCCATACTTTCCTTGTAAAACTAGGCAGTGCAAGGAGTAACCACAAGGAGTAATGCAGTTGATTTCGCAGCAGGATGGGGCCGTAACCTCGTTCGCCGATCTGGGGCTAGGCGAACTGATGATGCGGGCCATCAAACGGGTCGGCTACAAGCACCCGACACCAATTCAACGAGATTTCATTCCGATCGCCATCCAGGGCATCGATTGCACCGGGCAGGCTCGCACCGGAACGGGCAAGACCGCCGCCTTCGTCATCCCGATCCTCGAACGGATCGACCACTCGCTCCCGGAGATCCAGGCCCTCGTCCTCTCGCCGACGCGCGAGCTGAGCGAACAGGTCGCCGCCGAAGCCCGCAAGCTCGCGGGGGATCATGGATGCGACCCAGTGCTGCTCGTCGGAGGGCGGCCCCTCGGTCCGCAGATCCGGGCGCTGCAGCAGCGGCCGACGATCGTCGTCGGCACGCCGGGTCGGGTCATCGACCTGGTGCAGCGCGGCTCGCTCAACCTGGCGACCGTCAAGATTGCCGTCCTCGACGAGGCGGACCGGATGCTCGACATCGGCTTCCGGCCGGACATCGAGCGGATCCTCAAGCGTTGCCCGACTGATCGCCAGACGCTGCTTCTCTCGGCCACCATGCCGGAAGCGGTCGAGCGGCTCGCGAAGCGGTTCATGCGCGACCCGCAGCGGGTCGACCTGTCGCAGGATGGCATCGGCAACCAGATCCAGCAGTTCTACTGCACGGTCGACCGCCACAAGAAGTTCCCGCTCCTGGTCCGGCTCCTCCTCGCCGAGAAGCCGAAGCAGGCGATCGTCTTCTGCCGGACGAAGCGCGGTGCCGACGACATTTACCAGCGTCTCCGCCGCAAGCTCCCGGACATCGGCGCGATGCACGGCGACCTGCAGCAGAGTCTTCGCGACAAGGTCATGAAGCGGCTCCGCTCCGGCGAGCTGCGGCTCCTGATCGCGACCGACGTCGTCGGCCGCGGGATCGACGTCAGCGGCATCTCGCACATCATCAACTACGACCTGCCGGAAGACTGCGACGACTACGTCCACCGCGTCGGCCGGACCGGCCGGCTTTCGTCGGAGCACCCCGGCCGGGCGTTCAGCTTCGTCACCCAGGAAGAGGGTGACCAGCTGACGAAGATCGAGATGCGGATCGACCGTCTCCTCGAAGAGATGCACTTCGAAGGGATCGACGCCTACCGCTCCCGGCCCCGCCGGCACCATGTCGTCGAAGACCTCGAGACTCCGGCCGCCCCGGTCGAAGTGGTCGACGAGTGGGACAACATGGAAATCTGAAGCCTCTCGGCCCGGAGTGCCGCGAGACTGTGTGTGTCGAACTTTCTGCAGAGGGCGCGTCGCGACGTGCCCTCTTTCTTTTTGGCCTCCCCGATCCGCCCCCCTGACGCGAGTCGAACTCATGCCGGAACGCTCCACCTGGAATTTCCACTTCGGCGGCCGGCTCCTCTTCGGCCGAGGCGCTGTCCGTGAGACCGGTGCCGCCGTCGCCCGGCTCGGCGTCCGCAAGGTCTTCATCGCCACCGATCCGATTCTCGTCGGTGTCGGCATTGCCGCGAAGGTCGTCGATTCGCTCGGCGAACGGGGAATCGAAGCGATTGTCTTTGAGGGGGGCGCCCCCGAGCCGACCTTCGAACTGGCCGATGCCGCGATTGCCGCGGTCCGCCAGTCCCGCCCGGACGCCATCATCGGCCTCGGTGGCGGCAGCAACATCGACCTCGCCAAGGTCGCGGCCGCGGCCCTCACGCACGAAGTCGACTTCCGCACTCTCTTTGGGTTCGACCTCATCCCGGGTCCGATCCGCCCGCTGATCTGCCTCCCGACGACCGCTGGCACGGGAAGCGAGGTCTCGCACTCCGCAGTCCTGACCGACACGGCGAACCGCATCAAGCTCAGCATGCAGAGCCACCACCTCCGCCCGAGGCTGGCGATCGTCGACCCCGAGCTGACTCTCTCCTGCCCACGAAAGCCGACCGCCGACAGCGGCATCGACGCCCTGACGCATGCGATCGAAGCCTACACGGCGACCCGCTCGGCCGAGGTCCCGGTCGGTCCGCCGCCGAACGAGATGTTCCCCTACGAGGGGAAGACGCCCCTCGGCGA
>JAEYWB010000908.1 GCA_023429275.1 Planctomycetota bacterium | reverse complement strand
GGTAGTTCGCGGAGCCGACGACGATCCCGATGCTGGCGGTCGAATAGACCTCGTGCTTCCCGATCTGGTACGGGCGGGAGAGATTCGCCATGAGTCGTTCGGCAACGACGCGAGCGTCGTCAGGATCTCGGAGGTCCGTCAGAAGGATGACGAACTCATCTCCGCCGAGCCGGGCAGTGGTGTGCCCCGACGCGCTGCAGCTGATGGAGTCGATCGAGCGGATCTGCTCCCGCAGCCGTTCGGCGATCTGCGTCAGGAGCGAGTCGCCGGCGTCATGGCCGAGGCTGTCGTTGACGATCTTGAAGCGGTCGAAGTCGAGGAACATGACGGCGTAATTGTGGTTCCCCACGCGCCGTCCCCGGAGCATCTGCTGCTGCAGCCGGTCGAGGAACAGCGACCGGTTCGGCAGCCCGGTCAGCTGGTCCATCCGGGCCGAACGGAGGAGTTGCTCCTCGACCTGCTTGAGCGAGGTAATGTCGGAGAGCGATCCCGCCATCCGGCGTGCCCGGCCATCGTCGTTGCGGACCGCCTCGCCGCGGAAGCGGAACCATCGCCAGGCGGCGGACGACGTCCGCAGGCGGCAGCTGACGTCGAACGGCGAGCCGTCGGCAAGGTGCCGCTGGAGCGAGTCCATCGTCATCTGGGCGTCTTCGGTGTGCAGCGCCCCCTGCAGCGCCTCGAAACGGTGGGGGAACTCCCCTTCCCGGTAGCCGAGGAGCTCCTCGAACCGCCGCGAGAAGAAGACATCGCCGGACATGATGTTCCAGTCCCAGATGCCGTCGTTGGAGCCGCGGAGAGCGAGCTCGAACTGCTCCTTGCTCTCGCGGAGCGCGGCCTCGGTCCGCTTCTGCGCGGTCAGGTCCTCGGTAAACATCATCAGGCCGCCGATCTCGCCGGTCGCCTGCCGCCAGGGGCGGACCTCCCAGTGGAGGTGCTGGTCGCTGTCCCATCCCTCGGGCCGCCAGATGTCCTCCGCCTCGGCCATGGTTTCACCGGCGAGACAGCGGGTGTGCACGTCCCGCCACCTGGCCGGAAGACACGGGAAGACCTCGTAGTGCGTCCGCCCGATGATCTCTTTTCCTTCCAGGCCGTAGTCGGTGATCCACCGCTGGCTGACCGCGAGGTACCGCATGCCGGTGTCGAACATCGCGATCGCCGCGGGGGCATGTTCGACGAACGCCAGGAGAAGGGCCCGCTCGTTGGCCATCTCCTGCTCAGCCCGCTTGCGGGGGGTGATGTCCGTCCCCATGACGACGTACTGCGTGATCTTTCCGTCGGCGTTCCGGAAGGGGACGATCGTGTTGTCGACCCAGAAGGTCCCCCCGTCGGCTCCCCTGCAGCACATCTCTCCGCGCCACACCTCGCGGGCGACGATCTTCCAGATTTCGTCCCAGGGGGACTGCTCGGCGGGGCAGGCGTCGAGGAGGCGGTGGGTCTGCCCCGCGAGCTGGTCGCGCCGGTAGCCAGACATCTCGCAGAACTTGTTGTTCGTATGCGTGAAGTAGCCGTTGCGGTCGACGACGGAGATGATCGCGTGCTGATCGAGGGCGTACTTGAGCGACGCGAGTTCGGCGAGGGTCGACTCGGTCCGGTCGCGGGCCGCCTGGGCTTCGGCGCAGGCGATCCTCTCCCGCTCCTCGCGGCAGGCGAGCTCGCGGACCATGGCGTCGATCTGCCGGGCCAGGTGACCGAGTTCGTCCTGGCGGGCAATGGTGATCCGCGCGGTCCGGTCGCCGCGGGCGATCCGGTCGGCGAAGTGCGAGATCGCCTCTACGGGACGGAGAATCGCCTGCCGGAGCAGCACATACGTCCCCGACGAGAGGAGGACGATAGCCGCGAGCAGGCCGAGGCAGAGATGCTTCGTCCGGACCGCCTGGGCGGCCCGGAGAGTCTGGCCGTCGATCTGCACGAGGACCGCGCCGCGGATCTCGCCCCCCTCGGCTCCCGGCCGCCGGAACGGCATGGTCAGCTCGAGGAGATCGCCGTCGTCCGGCGACACGACATAGCTGGCCCGGCCTTCCTCGACGGTCCTGCCGAGTTCGTCGTCGGATGTCAGCGTGCCGGGGGCTTCCGACAACGGCCGTCCCACGAGCTCCCGCCGATTCGACGCGATGACGGTCAAATGGGGCCCGCGAGCGACGGCCGCGAAGGAGACCCCGGGCTCGGCGGCGAACGAGGTGGTGAGCTGATTCAGCAGATTGCGGCGATGCTCGTCGTCAGGAGCCCCGGAATGCGCACCGATGCTGGTCAGGCTGCTGGCGATCGTCCAGGCCTGTGTGCGGAGGAATCGTGAGCGCTGGTCCCGTTCCGTCTGCTCGATCCAGTGCATGCCGAGCAGCGCGATGACCAGCGTGCCGCACAGGAGGGGCAGCACGACAGTCGCCCGGATTCCCAGGCGCGGGCGGGCAGAGAGGTGACTTCGCCAGGGCATCGGAATCGTGTATGGAAGGGAACTCGCCGCGCGAGATCGGGCGCACCGAGAGAGTCATCATCGATATCGGAAAAGTCCGAAAAGTCCTTGCTCGTCGTCAGGGTCCGCCCGATTTCGGACCGAAATCGGAACCATCTCGGCCGGACTCTGCGGGAACTGCAGGCTGCACCATCCGGAGAGGCCGGGCCGGACGTTTTTGGCGGTTCTCACTGAAGTCCTGTTTTGACATTTGCCGGAACCCGCCGCGGATACGGGTCAATCCGGAGAAATGAGGCCAGTCCGCCGCTACACTCCGCAAAGTCGGAAAGCTCGCGGGCCCGCCTGGCCCGGATGGTGCGCCTCCCCTCCTTCGAACGAGACCTCCATGACCCGTGTTCTCTCGGCGTTGCTCTTCGCCATCCCCCTTCTCTCGGTCGTTCAAGTCCCGGCCCCCGTCTGTGCCGCCGAAGAGGTGGTCGAGGTTCGGGCGGGCCAGCCCTGCTGGATCCTGCGGAGCAACCGTGTCGAGGTCGCGGTGACGAAGCTCGGCGGGCACATGGCTCCCGTCACCTTCGAGACTGGTTCGAAGAAGCCGATCCGCCCGTACTACGTCAGCCCGTGGCATGAGGAGAAGCTCGACCTCGACGTTCCCGTTCTCAAGCCGCTCCGCGGAGACTTCTTCTGCATGCCGTTCGGCGGGAATGCCGCCGCCTATCAGGGCGAGTCCCATCCCCCGCACGGCGAAGTGGCCGGGTCGCCATGGACGTTCGTGTCGCTCGAGACCGGCAAGACGGCCGACGGTCGCCCCCGGCACACGCTGACCCTGTCGCTGCAGACGAAAGTCCGTCCGGGAAAGGTCACGAAGCGGGTGACGCTCGTCGATGACGAGAACGTGGTCTACACGCAGCACATCGTGGAAGGCTTTCGAGGACCGACGCCGGTCGCCCACCATGCCACGCTGGCGATGCCGGAGTCGCCCCGGTCGATTCATATCGTGACGAGCCCGTTCCGGTTCGGGATGACGAATCCGACGCTCTTCAGCGATCCGGAGAAGCGGGAATACCAGGCCCTCGAGATCGGCGCGAAGTTCACCGACCTCGCCAGCGTGCCGGTCAACCAGAAAGGGGCGCCTCCCGCGGCCCTTCGCGCATTCCCCGACCGTCGCGGGTTCGCCGACCTGATCGCCCTCGTGAACGATCCGCAGGGGAATGATCCGGCCTGGACGACGGCGTACAACTCGGAAGCGGGGTCTCTCTGGTTCTCCCTCAAGGACCCGGCGCTCCTCCCGACCACCCTCTTCTGGATCGAGAACCATGGCCGGCACGGCTCCCCGTGGAACGGGCGAAACAACTGCCTCGGCCTTGAGGACGTCTGTGCCGATTTCGCCGAGGGACTCGTCCCTTCGATTGAACCGAACCCGCTTTCGAAAGAGGGGGTGAAGACCGTGCACACCCTGAGCGGCGATAAACCGTTTGTTGTGAACTACATCCAGGGAGCCGTTCCGGCGGGGGCAAAGGTGGCGAAGATCGGGTTTTCGAAAGGGGCAATGGCGGTTCAGACCGAGGATGGAAAAACTCTTGCGGTCCCTGTCCGTCATGAGTTCCTCAAGACCGGGGAACTCTAGTCGCTCGCCGGAACATGCGATCCCGACCCGGCGCACCAGCCGAAGTCCGCTAGCGTCCGGTTCGATCCGAGGGGGGCACTCGTCTCTCGATCGCCTCCCCCAACGGTCCCTTTTCCCCTCCCTCCAGCTGCCGCGACCGCCCGCGTCCCGTCCAGCGACCTCTCCGCGACGACGAAAGAGAACTGATGACCTCCGATCCTGGACACTCCGCGATCGCCCAAGACGATTCGCTCCTCGGACGGTGGATGCGGATCCCTCTTTATCTCCGGATTCTCTTCGCTCTCTTCCTCGGAGTGCTGGTCGGGACGGGGCTCGGAGCGCTGCCTCAGCGGATCGAGGCCGCGGGGCGGTTCGTGCCGCAGATCCTCGCCGCGCTCGAAATCCCCAGCAAACTCATCCTGCGGGTCCTGGGAGCACTCGCTCCGCCCCTGATCCTGCTGGCGGTCATCCAGGCCCTGATGAAAGTGGAGCTGCCGAAGGGGTCAGCGGTTCGGCTCATCAGCCTGCTGCTGCTCAACACCTGCGTCGCAATCGTCATCGGCCTCCTGGTGGCGAACGTGCTGCAGCCGGGAAAGTGGGCTGACCTGAGGCCGAGCGACGAACAGCAGAAGGCCCTCAAGGCGAGCCCCCTCGAACTGATGCTCGAGAATATCCCGCGGAGTCTCATCGGGCCGTTCGGAGATGACGGGAAGGTGATCGGCGTCATCCTGTGGGCCGTCGCGTTCGGAATCGCCATGCGGAATCCGCGGCACCGCGAGGCGTTCGGCGGCATCATCGATCTCGCGCTCGAGACGCTCGTGACGATCCTGCACTGGGTCATCGAAATCATCCCGCTGGCGGTCTTCGGAGTCGTGGCCGCCAAGATCGGGGTGAAGGGATTCGCCG
>JAEYWB010000905.1 GCA_023429275.1 Planctomycetota bacterium | reverse complement strand
GTATTCTTCCTAACCTCTAAGCTCTCACCTCTAACCTCCTCCCTACTTCTTCTTGGCGACCGGTTTTGCCTTGGTGACCTTCGTCGGCGGCTTCTCGGCCGGCTTGGCGGTTCGCTTCGGGGGGGCCGCCTCGGGCTTCTTCGTCTTGACGACCTTGGGGACCACCTTCGACGACGGGCTCGCGAAGAATGCCGTCAGCCGCTCGGCCGCCGTGGTCGGGTCCGGCTCGGCACTGGCCGAGAGCCGGAACTTTCCTTTGTACATCGGGTCGGTCGCGAACTGCCGCAGGATGTGCAGGAACGCGTCGGTATCCGCCTTGCGGATAATGTGCTTGAGGTCTTCGGCTGCGGCGTCGATCGTCGCGGCCGGCTCGATGAGTCCGAGCCACGCCAGGACGTCCCGGCTCCGGTCGTCGATGGGGACAGCGTGCGCGCCGAGCGAATGCTGCTGCAGGAACAGCTTCATGAACGGCGTCAGGTGCCGGATCTTCGCGAGCTGCTTGTCGACGACGTCCGAGGTCTTGCGGCGGAGCTGCTCCAGGTCGAATGCGAAGAACTTTTCGAACGTGAACTGGAGAACCTCGCGGATCCGGACCGCCTTGGGGCCTGACTCGGAGATCTCCCCGAGCGCCTGCTGGATCTCGCCGACCGAGCTGACGCGGATCTCGTTGAGGTCGTGAAACCCCTTCTGCAGCGACTCGAACGACTCCTCGGCGGCGGTAACGGGTGCGTTCTCGAGAATCGCGGCGAAGAGCAGGGTTTCGAGCGTCGGATAATGGATCTTGGGAGGATTCCCCTTGTAGTGCTTCTTGAGCACACCCAAGACCTTCTGGGCGATCGCCTGGCGATCCGATGTCTTCAGCTTCTTGACGTTCGACATGCTTCTTTCCGGCTGCTGGTGTCCCTCGTCCACGGGACAGTGCCCTGCGGAACGCTCGCCTCGTTGACTCTCATCCGGTTACCCGGATTGCTTCTCCTCATCCGCGTTCGTGTCGGACGAGTGGTCCTCCCCGCCCGCATCCGTCTCATTTTCTCCGGCCTCGGCCTGGGCTTCCTCCTGCTCCTGGTCGTCCTCGCTCTCCGATTCCGGAGGGAGTTCGGCCCGGAGAGTGCGGCTGATCTCGAGCGACTTCTTGACTCCCGGATCGACGACGAACGTCAGGACCGGCGTCCAGCGCAGATCGAGTTCCTCCGCAATCCGCTGCTGCAAAAAGCCGCGCGCGGCATTGAGCCCCTGGAGGCTGAGTCGCTCGGTCTTGGGATCCCCCATGATCGAGACGAACACCTTGGCCGTCCGCAGATCTTCGGGCACCTCCACGGCGATGACCGTGATGTTCTTGGCCCGCGGATCGCGCACCTCCATCAGGATCGCCTGGCTGACGACCTGTTTGATGGCCTGAGCGACCCGGGCAAGACGACGCTGTGACAATGTTCCGAAGTTCCTACGGGAGTTTTCAGTATTCAGTCCTCAGTTATCAGTCGGAGATGAGATCGCCTGAGTGACCGCTGCTCCCACTGATGACTGAAAACTGACGACTGACAACTCAAACTAACTCAGCGTCCGCTTCCGTTCTTCGATCCGGAAGGCTTCCAGGAGGTCCCCTTCCTTCACGTCGTTGAAACCGTCCAGCCGGATCCCGCATTCCAGGCCGTCACGGACCTCGCGAACGTCGTCCTTCTCCCGCTTGAGCGAGGCCAGGGCGTAGTCGTTGAGGATCTTCTGGTCGCGGATGACGTGGACACGGTTGGCCCGCTCGATTGTCCCCGAGAGGACGCGGCAACCGGCCACCACCCCGACCTTGCTGATCGAGAACGTCCGCAGCACGATCGCGCGGCCCGTCTGAACCTCGACCCGCTCCGGTCGAAGCAGGCCTTCGAGGGCCAATTTGATGTCGTCGGTGACATTGTAAATGATGTTGTACCGGCGGATCTGCACCCCTTCCTGCTCGGCCAGGCTTGCGGCCCGGTCTTCAGGAACGACGTGGAAGGCGACGGTGACCGCCCCCGTCGAGCTGGCGAGGTACACGTCGCTCTCGTTCACCCCGCCGACGCCGGTGTGAATGATCTGCACCCGCACTTCAGGATGCTCGAACTTCTCGAGTTCGTGCTTGAGGGCCTCGATCGATCCCGGCGTATCCGCCTTGATGATGATCGGCAGGGTCTTGAGGCTGCCGTCCCGCTCTGCGAAGAACTGCTCGAGAGTCCGGGGACCGCCGCGACGGGCGAGGACCTCGTCACGCCCGCGGGCACGACGGCGGCCAGCCACATCGCGAGCCATATCGACGTCGTCGACGGCGAAGAAGTGGCTGCCCGGGTTCGGGACTTCGTCGAGTCCCGCGACCTTGATCGGGGTCGAGGGGCCCGCTTCCGCGAGCTCCTGATCCTTGTCGTTGTACATTGCCCGGATACGGCCCGTGGCGGTGCCGCACAGGACCATGTCTCCGACCTTGAGAGTCCCGCGACGGACGATCATCCAGGCGATCGGACCGCGACCTTCGTCGCGGAACGCTTCCAGGCAG
>JAEYWB010000891.1 GCA_023429275.1 Planctomycetota bacterium | reverse complement strand
TCACCGGCTTCGGCCGGACCGACACCCACGAACTGCCTAACTCCTTCACCTGGGGGCCGGACGGCTGGCTGTACGCGCTCAACGGGGTCTTCAATTACTGCGACGTTCACTACGCCGAGTCGAACCCCAACTACCGCAAGAATCATCCGGGCTGGAAGTTCACCTGCGGGATCTGGCGGGTCCATCCGCGGACGAAAGAGTTTCAGATCTGGGCCGAAGGAACCAGCAACCCCTGGGGGATTGCAGTCAACGACGAGGGGGACTTCTTCCTCTCCGCCTGTGTGATCGACCACCTCTGGCACATCGCCGAGACCGGCTATTACATCCGCCAGGGAGGCCCCTATCCGCCGCACACCTGGCCGATCGGCTCGATCGTGAAGCACAAGCACCAGAAGGCGGCCTACTGCGGCATCACCTGGTTCGACAGCGACTGTTACCCGGAGGAGTACCGCAAGGTCCTCTACATGGGGAACATCCACGGCGGGTGCATCAACGCCGACGTCGTGTCACGCAACGGGGCGACTTACGCCGGCAAGCCGCACCCCGGCTTCCCGCCGAAGGAGAAGGCGTTCGAGCTCAAGGACAACACGATCGCGAAGACGGGGGACGAGAAGTCGCCGAAGCTCGCCGATCTGCTGACCGCGAACGACCCCTGGTTCATGCCGGTCGTGCAGAAGACCGGGCCGGACGGATGCCTCTACATCCTCGACTGGTATGACCGCTATCACTGCTACCAGGACGCCAACGCCGACCCCGAGGGGATCGACCGCGGCCGGGGACGGCTCTACCGCCTCGTCTACGGCAACGCCAAGTCGACGAAGGCTCGTGATTTTTCCGCACTCCCGGCGAAGGAGCTCGCGGAGCTGGCGGTGCGGGGAAGGAATGAATACGAACGGGAGACAGCCCGCCGCGTCCTGTCGGAACGGTTCTCCGGGAAGAGCTCGGCGGAGGATTCCGAGGCGATCGCGGCGCTGCGGAAGACCTTCGTTGACACGAAAGCACCGGCGGCCGAGCGGCTGAGGGCCCTGTGGACGATCGCCTCGTCGGAAGGGCAGCTTCAGGCGGATGACCTGGAAGCCGGAATGAACCTGGGAGGCGACGAGACCGTCACCGCGTGGAGCATCCGGTTGCTCGGGGACCGACATCACGAATTCCAGGAGCTCTGGGGCTCGCTCCTCGCCGGATTCGCGATCGGGGGGGCATCAAGCGCCACCGAGCCTCAGGTCCTGCTCCAACTCGCCGTGGCGTTCTCGAAGTGGGACGACGAGAAGCAGCCCGGTCTGGCGAAGCTCAAGGCGGCCTATCTGCTCACCCTGCTCGAGAAGGGGCCGGACGATCCGATCCTGGCTCCGATCGTCTGGCAGAACCTCCACCCGCTCCTGAACGACGATGCGGCGATTGACACGCTGCTGGACCTGGCCCGCGACGAACAGAGCGTCGGGATCACGAAGCTCCTCAGCCGGGCCGTGAATCGGATTCAGGCGCGGGAGAAGTTCGATCCGGCGCAGATCGCCGAGATGGTGGAATCGCTGTCGTCGAGTCGGAGCGGCGCTGCCCGCGAGGCCGCCGCGGCGACGATCGCGTCGATCGCCGCGAACAGCCAGACGGGGGCCCTCGACGCGGCTCGACAGGCCGCCCTGCAGAAGGCGCTCGCGCCGCTGATGACGAAGATCCTTGGGGAGGGACTGAAGAACCCGCACTACCTTCACGCAGCTCAGCTCGCCTGCAGCTGGAGGCAGCCGGCCGGGATCGAGGCGGTGAAGCAGCTCCTCGAGGCGTCGAAATCGGACGGGCTGACGCTCGATTGCCTCCGGGCTCTCGTCGCCAGCGGCGATCCGTCGGCGATCGAGTGGAGCGAAAGACTTCTTGACGCCGGCAAGGCACCGATCCAGGAGCAGGTCCTGTTTACCCTGAGCCGCCTCGATCTTCCGCGAGTCGGTGAACTGGTGCTGGTTCGGTACTCAAAGTTCGAGCCGCAGGTCCGACCGAAGGCGATCGAGCTCCTCACGCAGCGAGCCCCGTGGACGGCAGCGCTCTTGAGCCGTATCGAAGCGAAGGAAATCGACAAGGATTCCCTGAACCTCAACCAGCTTCGGCGAGTCAGCTCCTTCAAGAATGAGGCGATTCAGAAGCAGTTCAAGGGGCTCTACGGCACGCTTCGCGAAGGGCGAAACCCCGACCGGGAGCAGGTCATCGGCCGGACCCGCGACTTCCTCTACGGCACACCCGGCGACCCGCACCGCGGCCAGACGGTGTTCAAGAAGGTGTGCGCTCAGTGCCACAAGATCTATGGCGAAGGGGTCGATGTCGGTCCCGACATCACCTCGAACGGCCGGGCGTCGTTCGATCAGCTCCTCTCGAACATCCTCGATCCGTCACTCGTGATCGGGAATGCCTACCAGGCCCGGATCCTGATCACGCAGGACGGCCGCGTCCTGTCCGGCCTTCCCGTCGAGGAGAGCGACCTGCGGGTCGTCCTCAAGGTGCAGGGGGGCAAGACAGAGACGATCCCGCGAGACCAGATCGAGGAGTACAAGGTGAGCTCCGTCTCGATGATGCCGGAGCAGCTCGAAAAACAGCTCACCCCGCAGGAGCTGGCGGACCTGTTCTCGTTCGTCGGCCTCGACAAGCCGCCGACCGATCCGGCGGCGAAGCGGCTGCCCGGAGTGCCGACGGGCCGAAAGTAGGTGCCGGTGTGGGGAAGATGCCAATCGATCGGACGCGTTATCCCCGACATCCGGATAGCCGTCCCATCCACCTCGGAATTGATGACGGGGCCTATGTCTTTGCACAGGACGAGGCCGGTATCGTCCACGTCCTCGAAGACGGTCCGCATCGCCATCCGCTGATCCTGGGGGAGGCACGTCCCGCGCGATTTGCCGGTGACCTGACGATCGATCAGGAAGATGTTACGGACATCACAAACCTGTCCGGAACGTTTCAATTCGATTCAGCAGACGGACTGATCGAAGTCGTCCGGAACTTGGAAGACTTGGGCTTCACGGTTCGCGCCGGCGCAGTTCGGCTCTTTCCGATCGACGGTTCTCGGCCGATTGTGTTACGGTAACTTCAGTGATTGAGGTCTCGCCATGCGAATCCTGATTCTCGAAGACAACGCTGATCGCCAGGTCGAGATGAGTGCGGTGCTCCGGGATCGCTTTCCCTATCCCATTGAGTTTTTCTCCGCGGCGGCGCCGATGCTCGCGCGGATTCAGGACAGTGGGCTGGAGGAAGTGGCTGCAATCATTCTGGACCACGATCTCGAAATGCTTCGAGGTGGGGCAGGGGATTGGATTGATCCTGGCTCGGGCCAGGACATCGTCCACTTCCTCAAATCGCTTTGGCCCGGACCGCCCGTCGTGATTCACACGACGAACCGCGCGGCTGGAGACTCGATGGAGGCCCTACTCCGGGAGAGCGGCTGGAGCGTAAGCCGAGTCGTTCCGTATGGTGATCTCGAGTGGATTCGCGAGACGTGGTTCCGCACTGTCAGAAATGCCATCGTTGAGACAGTCCCGATTCCACTCCCCACGCCCGCGACGTCGGCGCCGTAAGCCCGAACCGCGTTCGCTAACCCCCCAGCTCTTGAGATCGGTGCGTCGCCGCGACGACGGCATTCATCAGGGCCGCCCGCAATCCGCCGCGTTCCAGCTCGTGAAGTCCGGCGATCGTCGTCCCGCCGGGGCTTGTCACAGCGTCCTTGAGCGTCCCGGGATGATCTCCCGTCTCGAGGACCATCTTCGCCGCTCCCAGGAGAGTCTGCGCGGCGAGCTGTGTGGCGACCGCTCGCGGCAGTCCCGCCCGGACCCCGCCGTCGCTGAGTGCCTCGATGATCTGGAAGGCGTAGGCCGGTCCGCTCCCCGAAAGCCCTGTCACGGCGTCGAGGAGCGTTTCGCTCACTTCGACCGCGATTCCGACCGTTGAGAGAAGACGTTGAACGGTGGCTCCGTCCTCGCGGGTCGCCGCTCCCAGGAGAGTCTGCGCGGCGAGCTGTGTGGCGACCGCTCGCGGCAGTCCCGCCCGGACCCCGCCGTCGCTGAGTGCCT
>JAEYWB010000775.1 GCA_023429275.1 Planctomycetota bacterium | reverse complement strand
ATCCTGGACCCCCTCGACGCTCCGGACCCGTTCGACGACGGAGATCGGAACCTCCCCCGCGAACCCCATCGTGCTCATGACGACGATCCGGTCGTACTTTCCGGCGTCGTCCTTCCAGACGTCCTGCATGGCGATGTAGCCGTGCAGCACCGTCATCAGCGCCAGGCAGAAGCAGACGGAGAGGACGGTCAGGCTCGAACGGAGCTTGTTGCGGATGATGTTCCGCCAGATGTATTTCAACAGGTTCATGCCGACTCCTGCTTTGCCGCGACCGGGTGAGCGGCCCCCTGCGGACCTTCCGACACGAGCACCCCTTTCTCCAGGTGGAGCTGGCGGCTGGCCCGTGCGGCCGCGTGCGGATCGTGCGTCACCATCACGATGGTCTTGCCGGACTCCTTGTTGAGCCGGCTGAGCAGTTCCAGGATCTCCGCGGCGCTCTTCGCGTCGAGGTCACCGGTCGGTTCGTCGGCGACGATCAGCGTCGGGTCGGTCGCAATGGCCCGGGCGATCGACACCCGCTGTTCCTGGCCCCCCGAGAGCTGCCGGGGGTAGTGATCCATCCGGTTGCCGAGGCCGACCACTTCGAGAGCCGCTTTCACATGCTCATCCCGCTCGCGGCGGGTCAGGCTCGTCAGCGTCAGCGGAAGCTCGACGTTCTCGTACGCCGTCAGGACGGGGATGAGGTTGTAGAGCTGGAAGATGAACCCGATATGCCGCGACCGCCAGTGGGCGAGTTCCCCCTCCGACAGATCTCCGATGTCCTCCCCGATGACCCGCACCTTCCCTGAAGTCGGCTTATCGAGGCCGGCGATGAGGTTGAGGAGGGTCGACTTCCCCGACCCCGACGGCCCCATCAGGGAGAGGAACTCCCCCGCGGCAATCTCGACGTTGATTCCCATCAGGACCGGGATCGTGATCTGATCGCGATGGAACTCCTTGTACAGGTCCTGGATGACGACGACAGGCTCAGGCACCGGGGGCTCCTGGGGGAAGGGGCAGGGATTCAGGTGTCAGGTTATTCGATCGACCAGCCGAGACAGGCTCTGCTGGTCTCACACAAGTGGTCTCGCACGAGGGGCGTCGAACGCCGACAGCGGATCTCGACATCAAAGGCGAGGTTTTCGAGAAATTCTCGAAACGAGGGGATCGGGGAATGCGTCACTCGCGGAGCTTCACCCGCTGGCCCTCGAGGAGCTCTTTCGGGGGAGCGACGACGACGCGTTCTCCTCCCGACAATCCCTCCAGGATTTCGGTTCGGCTGTCGCGCTGCGGGCCCGGCAGGACGACGACTCTCGTCACCCGCAGGTCCTCACCGACGACCCAGACGGTGGAGTCCTTCGTCCCCTCCATGATCGCTTCCGTGTCGCAGAAGATCCGTCGCTGCTTCGTCTCGGCCGGCTTCTCGCCCGGTTCGGGGAGGAAGTAGACGGTGGCACTCATGTTCGGGAAGAGACGCTCGTCGGCATCCGTCACCTCGACCTTGACCTTGATCGTCGCCCGGGCCCGGTCTCCCATCGGGATCACCTTCCGGACCCGCCCGGCGTATCGCCGATCGGGGACGGCATCGACGACCACTTCCGCGGGAGAGCCGCGCCGGACGCGGCCGATGTAGTCTTCCTTCACGTCGCAGTCGACTTCGAGCCGGGCCAGGTCGGCGATGGTGACGACCGATCCGCGGCCGGAGGCCTCTCCCATACCACCGGGAAGAATCGACTCGCCGACTTCCGCATCCTTCGAGATCACCGTCCCGTCGAACGGGGCCCGGACGATCATGTTCTCCCTGTACTGTTCACTCTCGATCACCTTGGCCTCGGCCAGGGCGACCGCCGCTTCGAGGGTCGCCTTCTTCGCGACGGCTCCCTTGTAAGCGAAGGTGGCCCGGTCGAAATCGGCCTCGGTCGTGCTCTGCGACTTCCGGAGCCGGTCGATCCGGTCCAGATCCTTCTTCGCGCGGGCGATCTCGACCTCCTGCTCGTCGAGCTCGGCCTTGGCGCGAAGCAGAGAGGCCCGGGCCCCCGCGAGAGCGGCGTCGATGTCCTTATGGTCGAGGACCGCGATCACCTCTCCCGCCTTGACGGGACTTCCTTCTTCGACATTGACCGATTCGACCCGTCCCGCCGCCCGGGCACCGATGTTCGCCTGCTGGAAGGACTCGATGTAGCCGGTCGCGACGACCACGGCATCCGCCGACCGGCCAGTCTCGACCGCGACCTTCGCGACACGGACCTCGGTCCGGGAGCGGATCGCTTCGGGAATCCACTCGGCGTCTTTCCCGAACCACCCTCGCTTCTGCGAGAGGGCTGCGACGCCGGCGCCGACGCCGCCGAGCAAGAGAAGCAGAAGACCGATCTTCAGGAGACGAGAACCGACCGACGGACCGCGGCGACGCTCTTCCCGACGGGGGATGCGGAGAGCAGCGAGCGGATCGCGGGGCTTATCCGTATCGACGACCGGCATGGGGAGGAGACTCAGAGTGGCACGTGGCGGAAGGGAGCCGATCCGCCCGATGGAACCCCACATTATAGTTCGGGAGCCAGACGAAAGTACATCCGTTTACCAGCTTTCGACATTGGCCGCGGCTCCGGTGGTAACATCTTCGCCGGCTGGAGGTTGCGGCGCGACGATGGAGACCCCACGGGCTCTCCGGCGATGCGGCCGCCCGGGGATTGGAGTAGCGTTTCCGCGGGCAGAGTGGCACAATTCCCTGGCTGGTGACTCCCCTCTTCTTTCTTTTCCGACAGGTGGGCTGATGAGTTCTCACGTTGATACGTGGCAGGATGATGTCTTTGCTGCAGACGCCGCGCTCGACGAACGCGTCGCTTTCATCCGTCGGACCTACGCGCACGTCTTCGGGGCAACGGCCCTGTTCGCCGGGCTGCTGTGGGTCTTCACCTCGACTCCCGAAATCGCCGCCCCGATCCTGAACCTGTTCGTCGGCGGCGGATGGTGGGCCATCATCCTCGGCTTCATGGCGATCAGCTGGGTCGCCCAGCAGATGGCGACCAGCCAGGCCTCCACCGGCATCCAGTACTGCGGCCTTGGCCTGTATGCGGTGGCGGAAGCGGTCTTCTTCACGCCGCTCATGCTGCTCGTCACACGGATGAACAACGGGGCCGATGTCATTACACAGGCCGTCGCGAAGACGATCATCATCTTCGGCGGACTGACCGTCATTGTGTTCCTGACGAAGACCGACTTCTCGTTCCTGCGGGGAATCCTCAGCATCGCCATGTGGGCGGCCATCGGCCTCATGGTCCTGTCGATGTTCACCTCGATCACGCTCGGGACATGGTTCGTGGTCGGAATGATCGTCCTGATGGGAGGCTACATCCTCTACGAGACCTCGACCGTCATGCGGACCTTCCCGACGAACATGCATGTCGCCGCGGCCCTCATGCTCTTCTCGTCGCTGACGACCCTGTTTTGGTACGTCCTGAGGCTGACGGCGATTCTCAACTCGGACGACTAGTGTTTTGGCACAGCCAGGACTTGGGGTTCGTCAGATTAGCCGGAACGCGCTAGCGTCCGGTTCGAACCGGGGGCTAGCG
>JAEYWB010000760.1 GCA_023429275.1 Planctomycetota bacterium | reverse complement strand
AGAATGCCCAGGAGCGCGACCAGCTCATCCGCAGCAACCGGCAGCTGACGGAACAGTTGACCGGCGGCTCGTCGATCGTTGGCGAGAGCCCGGCCGTTGCGGCGATGCGGGGGACGATCGAGCGGCTCGCAGCGACCGACCTGCCCGTCCTGATCCTCGGCGAGAGCGGCACCGGGAAGGACGTCGCCGCACAGGCGCTCCACTACCGCGGCCCGCGGTCGACGCATCCCTTCATCGCAGTCAACTGTGCCGCACTGACCGAAACGCTCCTCGAAAGCGAGCTGTTCGGCCACGAGCGCGGGGCGTTTACGGACGCCCACGCAACACATGTCGGAAAATTCGAGCTCTCGCAGGGAGGGACGCTGTTCCTCGACGAGATCGGCGACATGAGCCTCAGCGGGCAGGCGAAGCTGCTGCGAGTCCTCGAGCAGAAGGTCATCACCCGCGTCGGCGGGACGCAGACGATTCCGGTGAATGTCCGCGTCATCGCGGCGACGAATGCGAACCTTGCCGAACAGGTCCGCCAGAAGAAGTTCCGGCAGGACCTGTACTACCGGCTGAGCGTCGTAACGGTCGAGATCCCGCCGCTGCGCGACCGGCCCGAAGACGTCATGCCCCTCGCCGAGCACTTCCTCACGAAGTTCTGCCGTCAGGCCAACCGCAAGCTGCTGCAGATGACCGCCGAGGCCCGCAAACGACTGCAAGCCCACACCTGGCCGGGCAACGTCCGCGAGCTCCGGAACCTGATGGAGCGGGTGGCGTTCCTCTGCAGCGGCGAGAAGGTCGAAGCGGACGACCTGGCGTTCATCCTCAGCCCCGAGCGGGATTCGTTCTCAGACCTCGCCGACGGCCTCGGCCTCGCGGAAGCGACCGACCGCTTCCAGCAGGAGTACATCCGGCGTTCAGTGAAGCGCGTGCAGGGGAACATGACCGAGGCGGCGAAGACACTCGGCCTGCATCGCTCGAACCTCTATCGAAAGATGCGCCAGCTCGGGATGCCGGTCGACGACACGAAGGAGTGAGTGACCTGGTCGGTTCTTGATTGAGCAGGGTGGCGGATTCTTAGGGGCGACAGATGTTGACCGCCTCAGGGGGCGACGACAATTGCGTCCACTGCGCGGAGTGGCGGCGCGAGGTGATCCGGCCGGACCATCCTGCCGATCATCTTGCCTTTCTTGAGCGTGTCACTTTAGCGCTTCGCGACGGCAAGCTGGTAGCGGCTGATCCGCGGAAAGCACCATCGGACTGCTCGTGGGCGTTGTGCTCGCACTGTGGAGCGACATTCGAGCTTCGACATCTCGCTGTCGCTGGAGACACTCTCTGGATTCGCATTGCGACTCAGGCCTGACGTCGTATCGCACCCAACGTCCTTTCGTTCTGTCGGGAACTGGGCATCGCGCTGGCTATGTGGTATTGACAGGTACTACCTTGTGTCATATAGTAGTCCCATGGCCGACTCGCTCATCGAGAACTGGCAGGTGCAGGTCCGCAAAGGGCTTCTCGAGCTTTGCGTTCTCAACGCCCTGACCGGCGGCAAGCAGTACGGCTACGACATCGTCAAGCAGCTCAGAACTCTCGACGGGCTCGTCATCGGCGAAGGGACCATCTACCCGATCCTCAGCCGGTTTCGGACGCAGGGCCTCGTCGAGGCGACCATTGAGGAGTCGCCGGACGGACCCGCTCGAAAGTACTACCACCTCACTCCGCACGGGCGTAAGACTCTCGGGCAGATGAATGAGGTGTGGGACCAGATTCACCACGGCGTTCTGTCTCTCAGGGGAGCGCAGCCATGATCGAATTGACGCCCGGGGCCCAGTCGCGTCTTGATGACTATCTCGCCGAGATCCGCCGCGTCCTCGCGGGCTCGTCGAACGTGAACCCCGTCGAGGTCGAACAGGACGTCCGCGACCATATCCAGTCTGCTCTTTCGGGGCAGGGAGGGCCGGTCGAGGAAGCGGTTCTCGACGCGGAACTTCGAAAGCTCGGGCCACCGGGAGAGTGGTTGCCCGACGGGGATACTCCCTGGTATCTCCGGTCCCCCGCACACTGGCTACGCGAGTTCCGTGAATCTGCAATTCATGTCGGTCACCGGCTCGCCGGGGGGCCGGAGAGCTACCGGATGGCCTACCTGGCGCTGACTGTGCTCGCGCTTGGCGGGATCGTGGGGGCCGTTGTCGGCGACGAAGAAGGGCTTCTGGTAGCCGCGATTGCAGCCGCAACCGCCTTCATCCTCTCGCGGGCGTCACTCTCGATCCTCGGTGACGAACGACTCGCCGCAGCCCAGAAGTGGTTGCTGTACCCGGCGCTCCTGCTGTTTTACGTTCCGCTGCTGGTGGCGATCGTTGTCGTCGTTCCGGCGATCACTGGCGTTGCGCTCTACGAAAATGCGGTGAGCTTGCGGCACCACCGCCTGAAGTCGTTTGAGAAGCAGGTCTAGAGTCTGGACGCCATGATCGCGGTCGTCGAGGCGAACAAAAAGCCGGTCGGAAGTCTGCTTCAGAGTCGGGAATTCGCCGCGGCGGAGATGGAAAAGCTCCGTGCTCCCTTGAGTCTCTTTGGCCGCCCGGTGACCCCGGTCGCAATTTTCGCGGCGAACGGTGTGGTCATCGGTACGTGGCTCCTGTTCCTCGCAGCTGTTGTGATGATTTTCCCTTCGCTGCCTCGGGGACTCTTCTATCCCTTCGCTGAGCGATTCCGCCCCCGGTGGGGGTTGGTCCCTCTGTTGCTGGGCACAGCCCTGCTGGTTTTTGGTACTGTCGCCTTCCTGGCCTGACGGGATCCATTCATCGCTCGGTCGCGAGACGGAGTCAAACCTTCTGGATCCGCCCCGACGCGGCCGACTCCAGGATGGCCGCCATGATCTTCATGTCGGCGAGGCCTTCTTCGCCCGGTGTCCGGGGATCGCGGTCGTTGAGGATGCACTCCGAGAAGTGCTCCATCTCGGCCGCGAAATGGTTGACCGGTTCGACCTTGAGGATCGACTTCTTTCCGCTTCGGGAGGTCGAGAGCTGCTGTCCGTGGTAGCTGAAGGCCTGGTCGAGATCGATGTAGCCCATCTGGGGGCGACCGGTCGGAGTTGCGGTCGACAAGGAGGGAGCACTGATGGTGACCGATGACGGCTCCGGGACCCTCTGGCGGGTCGCCTACACCGGGAAGAAGTGAGCCGGTCTTCGTCAGATCGCGACAAGCCCCATGTGGCCGCGCCGTGTCGCGTCCGTTTCAGGCCGCTCCCTACTTGTGGGAGTGCGAGGCATCCGGGAACCGTCCCTCGCGGACATCGTCGGTGTACGCCCGCGCGGCGTCGGCGACCGTGGTCCGCAGGTCCGCATAGGTCTTGAGGAACTTCGGCTTGAAGCCGGTCATCCCGAGCATGTCGGGCGTCACGAGCACCTGACCGTCGCAGTGCGGGCCGGCGCCGATGCCGATCGTCGGGATCGAGACCGCCTCGGTGATCGCCTTGGCAGCGTCCTGCGGAATGAGTTCGAGCACGATCGAGAAGGCGCCCGCGTCGGCCGCCGCCTTCGCGTCCTTGAGGAGCTGATCGGCATCGCGCTGAATGGCTGACATCCGTCCGTACTTCCTCACCGACTGCGGCCGCATCCCGATGTGCGCCATGACCGGGATGTCGACACGGGCGAGAGCGGCGATCGTCTCGGCCTGCCCCTCGCCCCCTTCCAGCTTCACCGCCGATGCGCCGGTCTCCTTGAGGATCCGGCCGGCGTTCTCGACCGCCTGCTGCGGGCTCACCTGGTACGACATGAAGGGGAGGTCGACGATTACGAGAGCCCGTTTCGCCCCCCGGGCGACCATCTCGCCGTGGTAGATCATCTGCTCCATGGTGACCGGGAGCGTGCTGCTTCGGCCCTGCACCACCATTCCGAGTGTGTCCCCGACCAGGAGGGCGTCGACCCCCGCTTCATCGAGAATGGACGCCCAGAGGAAGTCGTAGGCGGTCAGGACGGAGAGCCGCCTCTTCTCGGACTTCGCGCGGTCGAAATCAGGAACCGTGATCGGACGAACGGGTTTCGGGTCGCTGGACATCATTCCATCTGTAGCAGATTCCAGGCGAAAGGGTCGAGCGTTGGGCCTTCGAAGACGAATCGGCGAAGGGCTCATGTGCGGCCGTCGACAGCAAATTCCGTTGCCAACCTGCTGCCGAGGTGAGCGAGTCGTCTTCGAGGTATGAATGGCGGACGATCGTCTCCTCGCTCCTCTCGAGGAGCGGAATGGCTGCGGTCAAGAGACGTTCGTTACCGCCGGACTGTGGCCCCTTGATCCGCGCCGTCCCCAATGTCACGATAGGGGTCGAAATCAGGAGCGGAGCGCATGACGTCGGGAAAAGTAGATCTCACACAACTCCATCGGCTGCATCTGGCCCTCAAGGAGGTGCAGGATCAGCTGACTCGCGGACCGCGGCAGATCCAGGCCCGCGAGAAGGTGATGGCCCAGGTCGACGCCGAGCGGACCGCGAAGGAAGAGGAGCTGAAGCAGACCAAGGCGGCCGTCGACCGCAAGAACCTCGATCTCAAGACGAACGAAGCCAAGCTCAAAGACCTCGACCGCAAGTTGAACGAGGCGACGAACAACAAGGAGTTCGGCATTCTTCGGGGCCAGATCGCCGCCGACAATGCGGCCAACAGCGTCCTTCAGGACGAGGTCCTCGAACAGCTCGACCGCGTCGATCGCGTCCAGTCCGAGATCGTCGAGATCAAGGCCAAGCGGGTGAAGGCGGAGCAGGAGCGCGACCGGGTCGCGGCCGAGTTCGCCGCGAAGGCCCAGGATCTCAAGAAGCAGGAGATCGCTCTCAAGGCCCAGGTCAGCGAAGCGGAGAAGGCTCTTCCGGTCTCGATCATGGACCGATATCGCCGGCTCGTCGAAGCCCACGGCGCGGACGCCTTAGCGAGTGCCGAAAACCGGATGTGCAACAGCTGCTATGTCTCGCTGACGTCGCAGCAGTTCGTCCAGGTCGAGAGCAAGGAGCTCATCTTCTGCAGTTCGTGCGGACGGCTGCTTTACGTTCCGACGAGCGCCTGACGGAGTCATCGGGCCGGGCCGGCCGTCACGGATGACCGGGGCCTGTCGGGCCATTTGCGGACAGGGGGACGGTCGACGTGGAAATCGGCGTGCTGAATCCGGCGATGCTCTGGGGGCTGCTCGCCCTGTCGCTGCCGGTCATCGCGCACCT
>JAEYWB010000749.1 GCA_023429275.1 Planctomycetota bacterium | reverse complement strand
GTCGAGGGACAGAAGCCCCACAAGGACGGCGGCGGAACCGGAGTGATGGTCCGGACGCTCGTAGAGCTCGCGGCGACGGCCGGTTGATCGGCCGGCACTTGCATCCTCTGAGCGTCCGTCACTGCTTGCGAACCTGCAGACAATCAGGCATCCGCGGCGGGCGCGTGCCCGGCTTTGACGCAGTCACTGCGGGATGTCGTAGCTGAACTCGACTTCGGGCGCCTTCACGGTCGTTCGCAGGGGACTCTCCGGTCCGAACTTCGCCATCTGCGGCGTGCCGGCGACCGCCTGGTTCTCCATCATCGGTTTGACATCCTCGATGATGCTCACCATGTACTCCGCCTCGGCGAGTTCGTTGATGGCGTACTTCCCTTCGGCGTCAGTCTTCGTCGTAACGTACTTGTAGTCGGCCGGAATTCCGCCGCTCATCGCCGTGAAGGCGACGGTGACCGGAGGCATCGGCTTCCCCTTGCGGGTGATCTTTCCCGATACCTTCCCCATTGTCGGGGGCTTCGGTCCGGAGGAGCAGCCCGCCTGAGCGGCCACGACGAGTGCCACTGCGCAGGTGGAGACGAGTTTCAAGGTGCGGATAATCGACATCGGGGGGTGAGCGTCTGGGGCTGTGGGATGAACCGGGAAGACAAACAGCAGTCGCAGGAGGACTTCTAGAAATCGTTGTTGAACACTTCTCCCCCCTGCGGGGTATTCGCCGCGACCCAGATCGTCCCGGCGATCGAGTCGCTCACGAAGCGGACCGAACCGTCCATCATCAGCCCATGGACTCCGCCGGTGTGGTAGCTTCGGACTGTTCCCCAGTTGTGAGTCGTCGAATACGTCAACGCCGGACTATTCGGGGTTGCGGCAGCCAGGACAGAGTATTCCGTGGATCCGTAACCCGGAACAAACCAGCTCTGTCCATACGGATGGGCGGCCGGCATCGCCCCCTTGAGCCCAGCGGCGAACTCGGAAAACATCATGGTCGAACTCAGACCGTCCTTGATCTTGCCGATCGTCAAGGCGGGATCCATCATTGTCCCCGGCAGGCTTGGCGTGGCCAGCGTGCCGACATTCAGCATGCCCCAGCGACCTGCAAAGACTCCGTTGGTCGTGACGCTCCCGTGGAGCCCGCACAGACCGTAGCCATGTGCGGTCCCGGCAGCCGGATAGTTGTGCGGCTGATAACCGTTCGTCTGAGGCGGCTCGATGGCGCTCGGGCAGATGTACATCGGAATGCGGCTCTGCCACGCCGCGGTGTTGGCGACATCCGAGGCCCGCTTGCCGAAATCGATCTTGTTGTAGAGGGCGACCTGGTCAATGTACGGCAACAACATTGCGTGAATCGTGTGACCGACCTGTCCGGCATCGGTTTCGCAGCAACAGGAGCTCGAGGTCGCATGGTTCACGCCTCGCGGAATGACCCCTCCCGTCGTCTCCAGGTAGTTGTGAACCGCGACACCGATCTGCTTGAGGTTGTTTCGACAGTTGCTCATGCGGGCCGCCTCACGGGCCTGCTGCACCGCGGGGAGCAGGATGGCGACCAGCACCGCAATGATGGCGATGACGACCAGGAGCTCGATGAGCGTGAAACCGTTTCGTGAGCGCATTAGGAGTGGTTCTGCAGTTGAGGGAACGGTGCGTGTCCGAGGAGAACTTCAGGTTCCTCCGCACCGTCGGGACTCAGGGCGACGCGTCAGCGCAGGGAACGACTTGGACGATTCCGGTAGGCAAGCGCTGTGCCACAAGCCCGGCGGATTCAAGTGCGGTCAAGGACACGCTCTCCACTGAGGCTCATGCAGTATCAGCAGCTGTTTATGTTTCCGCAACGTGAAATGCTGCTGGAGCGGACAGCCTTCATGCGCAATTTTCGGGCAAGCGTGACAACACCGCACAGCGCGGGAAAGTCGGGCGGCCGCAAGACCTGCGTCAGGCTCTTCGCCAGATGAAGCGAGGGAACGGCGCCCATTCACGTCGATCGCGGCTCCCTTCACGCAGCATCGATTCTCCCCCGCGTTGCGGCCGCATCACTCAAATGCGAGTCTATCGGTCATTGGTCACATCTCGGCCCGCGAAGGCGCCCACGCCTGACCGGATGTCGTCTCCGGAGATCTCCTTGTTCCGAATTCTTGCCGCAGCACTCCTGCTCATTCAAACCTGGCCGCAGGCGGCCTCAGCCGACGACCCGCCGTTCCCCGGGCCGAAGACGGAGTGGAACGGATTCGACCGGTACGACTTCGAGGTCGACGGGAAGCCGGTCCTCGTCGTCACGCCGAAGCATCCCGCCGAGGGACGCCCCTGGTGCTGGCACGGAGAGTTCTTCGGCCACAAGCCCGCCCCCGACATTGCCCTTCTCAAGGAGGGCTTTCACATCGTCTACCTGCGGGTTCCCGACATGCTTGGCTCACCCAAAGCGGTCAGGCACTGGGACGCGTGCTACGCGAAGATGACGGGAGAGTACCGCCTGGCGAAGAAGGTCGCCCTCGTCGGGCTCAGCCGCGGCGGGCTCTACTGCTACAACTGGGCGATCGCCAACCCGGGCAAAGTCGCCTGCATCTATGCAGACGCTCCGGTCTGCGACTTCAGGAGCTGGCCGGGCGGCAAGGGAACAGGCCCGGGAAGCCCCCGGGACTGGAAGCTGGTCATGGAGCAGTGGGAGTTCAAGGACGAAGCCGCGGCCCTCGCCTACGGCGGGAATCCGGTCGACAACCTCAAACCGCTGGCCGACGCGAAGGTCCCGCTCCTGCATGTCTTCGGCGACGCCGATGAAGTCGTCCCCTGGGAGGAAAACACCGGGCTCGTCGCCGAGCGGTACCCGAAGCTGGGGGGGAAGATCGAACTGATCCGCAAGCCGGGGGTCAAGCATCACCCGCACGGCCTCGAAGACTCAACGCCGATTGTTGAGTTCATTCGGAAGCATGC
>JAEYWB010000712.1 GCA_023429275.1 Planctomycetota bacterium | reverse complement strand
CGTCGGCTGCGTCAGTTTTTTATAAGACACTGGTATCAACGCGGCCGCCCAGCGGCTGGCGGCCGGGGAACAGGTGGAAATGTGGCCCGAGGAGGCGCGGCTCAAGTCGCATCGCGCCGCCGCATAGCAGCCGTCTCGCTCCACGGGATGAGCGCGGGGACACCGGCCGCTCCTCACAGGATCGCGCGAAGGATTTCCGCCCGGCTCACAGGGTTCGGCTTCCCGGGACGATGTTCCCGGGAAGGCCGGAGTCGGCTCAGGGGAGTGTCGACAGGGCGTCAGAGATCATCGAAAGAAGCCGGTCGCGGTGGATCGGCTTCGACAGATAGTTGGTGCATCCGGCAGCGAGGCACTGCTCGCGGTCGCCATCCATCGCCGCGGCCGTGAGAGCGATGATCGGCAGATCGTAGCCGGCGCTCCGCAGGGCTCGCGTCGCCTGGAAGCCGTTCATACGCGGCATCTGGATGTCCATGAGGACCAGGTCGAACGGCTCGCCCGATTCCCGGGCCTGCTCGACCGCCGCGACCGCCCCTTCCCCATTGTCGACGAACGTGATCTGGGGGGCCGTTCCCTCAAGCATCCGCGCGATCAGGTACTGGTTCGCCGGCGTATCCTCTGCGACGAGGATCCTCCGGGTCTCCCAGCAGCGGTCCGCCAGCTTGATGCGGGACGGCGCCGAGACCTGCGGTGCCTCGTAGTTCCTGGCATCGAACTCACCGATCCCTTCCGGGCCGTTCGCCCGAATCCTCAGGTGGAATGTGCTGCCGACGCCGACCCTGGATTCGACCGTCAGGTTGCCGCCCAGCGCCCGGGCGAGCGAGCGACTGATCGACAGTCCCAGCCCCGCTCCATTGTTGCGGCGGCTCGAATCGGGCGAGACCTGGACGAACGGCTCGAAGATCGCGTCGAGGTCCGAGGTCTCGATCCCGACACCCGAATCGCTCACACTGATCAGGAGCATCTCGGTCTCCTGCACCCTGTACCCGACGCAGACCTGGATCTCCCCCCTGTCGGTGAACTTGATGGCGTTCGTCAGCAGGTTCATCAGGATCTGGCGAACACGGACGGGATCAGTCCGCATCCGGGAGGGAACGGGGCCTTCAAAGCTCAGGTTCAGTGCCAGTCCCTGGTCCTGCGCCCGGAACCGCAGCAGGTCGCACAGCTCCTTCACGAGAAGCAGCGGGTCGCATTCGACGAGGTCGACCTCGACCGCTCCCGCCTCGATCTTGGCCAGGTCGAGGATGTCGTTGAGAAGTTCCGCGAGATGATTCCCGTTGGAACGGATCATCTCCAGCATGTGGCGGGAGTCCTGCGCGGAGGGGTTCTCCATGAGCAGTTCCGTCAGCCCCAGGACCGCGGTCAGCGGCGTCCGGAGCTCGTGACTCATGCTCGAGAGGAACATCGACTTGGCGCGGCTCGCGTCCTCGGCGCGGATCCGGGCGAGACGGGCCTCGTGTTCGCTGTGGACGAGTCTCTCGACCAGCCGGTAGCGGTCGATCGCGTTCCGCGCGATGTGCGGAAAACTGTCGGCGGAAATCTGCGACTTGAAGAAGAAGTCCTGGATCCCCGTCTCGAGCACTTCTCGCGAGAGATTCTGCGGAGTGCTCCCGGTGATCATGATGATCGGGAACGGAGGAATCGGCCCTCCGTTCCGAAAGCGTTCCGCCAGCTCGAGGCCGCTGCTGTCCGGCAGCCGCCAGTCGATGACCGCCAGATCGATCTCACCCGCGTTGCGACTGACGAGGTCGACCGCTTCCTCCGCGGTCCGGGCCTGCAGGAACTGGTAGCGGCAGTACGAGTCGTGGAGCAGTGCACGACGGATCGCCTCCCGGTCTTCGGGAGTGTCGTCGACGAGCAAAGCCTTCCGGATCGGAACACCACTCATTTCCGCGGACCATCTGGCCACGGGAGGGCCACCCAACGCTGAATCATCTGTTGTACAACATTGACGTATTGCGAGGCGTCAAGAGGTTTCACCTCGAAACCCTCCAGGCCGAGATCCTTCGCCGCCTCCTGATCGACGGGGGCATCGGAAGTGGAAAACAGGACGACGGGAGTCTCGGCGGAAAAAAGACCGCGTTGGCGGATCTCCCGCGCGATGTCCATGCCGGACGCGTCAGGCAACCGGAGGTCCATGACGACGAGCGCCGGCGGAGGGGGAGTCTGGGAGACGTATTGCTGAAAACTGCGATGAGACGAAACACGAACGACATCAACCGGACGGTCGAGCCGCTTGATGGCACAGCTCGCGAGTTCGAAGTCGAGGTCGGAATCCTCGACGAACAGAACTGTTGGAAGTTTGGCGTCCATCGCTAGTTCGGAAGGGAAAAGTAAACGGTGGTCCCCTCTCCGGGGGCCGATTCGAGCCAGATTGCTCCTCCGTGACGCTCGACGATCTTTCGGGCAATTGCCAAGCCCGACCCTGTTCCGCCTCCAAACTCCTCCGGCAAATGGAGCCGACGAAACACCTCGAAAACTACCGCCTGATGCTGCGATGCAATTCCGATGCCATTGTCCCGAACCGCGATTGCAGATTTCCCGGGCGCGTTCGAAGGGACGGAGGGGAGGGATTCGATTTCAACGGTTCGCACTTCGATCCGGCGAATCGGAGAGTCGTTGTATTTGAAGGCGTTGCTGAACAGGTTGCAGAGGAGGTCGCGAGTGCACATGTAGTCAACACGCATCCGGGGAAGCGGATGCAATTGAAAGTCTACCGATCGACCAAGGTGCTCGCCAAACGACATATCCGCCGCTTCACGGGCAATCTCCTCCATGGAGTGCTCTTCGATCTCCAGGTCGCGCCGTCCGACCCGGGACAGCCGTAACAACCCCTCCAGCAAGTCGTCCATGCGCCGTGCATTCTTTCGCAGCATGGCAATCCGCTGTCCCGTCTCCTCGGAAATCTCTCCAGCGAGCGACTGCTCGAGAAAGTAGAGCGACTGGTGAACCGCCCGGAGAGGCTCCTTCAGGTCGTGCGAGGCCGCGTACGTGAACGAGTTGAGATCCGAGTTGATCCGCGCGAGTTCGCGGTTGATCCGGACAAGCTCATCCAGCCGCCGCCCGACGACGTTCACCAGGCTGGCGCGAAGCTGCGCGGTCATCTCGCGGTCGACCGCCGTCCAGCTTCGCGAACGGCCGGAGACTGTCTGCTTCCAGGCGGCAAACGACTTTCGAGGCGACAGTCGAACTCCGCCTTCGGCCGCTCCGACCGCCTTGTCGGGATTGCCCGCCCAGGCCACTTCCTGCGCGTACTCCGGACGGAAGAAGAGAAGCATGTCGCGACGCTCCGGACCGGTCCGGAGCATTCGCAATCCGCTCGCGTCCACCGCATGCGGTTCCAGGGCCGCATGAAGCGACGGGAGCCGGTCGGTGTCGAACTCGTCCTCCGAAACCGTCTCACTGAGCCTGTCGCGCAGCTCCGCGACGACATCGAGCGGCGGGGTTCGCCCCGAGAGCAGTACATTCTCACCGGAACAGACCGCCAGTCCCTCCGCGTCGGCGACCGCCAGGAGAGAACTCGAGGCCGCGTGCAATCCGTTCGAGAGAGTGTCGGCCGATTCCGCGGCGAGGAAGGCGCGGCGGAACGCCTGCTGGCGGTCAAGCCGCTCGCGGACCTGATCCGCCTCGTGACGGGTCGCCACGTAGGCGCTTGCGGTCGTCCCCAGGATCTCGCAGCCCGCGCGGAGCTCGAAGGGGAGGTGACGCGGACTGTAGTGGTGACAGGCGATGAGACCCCACAGCTCCCCTCCCCGGAGAATCGAGATCGACATGGAGGCCGCGACCCCCATGTTCTGCAGGTACTCGATGTGGACGGGAGAGACGCTGCGAAAGGCGCTGTATGTCAGGTCGAGCGGCCTGCCATGGATCGGACACGCTTCCGGAACGATGGGGACGGGAGCGGCGGTGAGATCGGCGATCAGCCGCAGCGTGTTGACGGTGTAGAGCCGCCTCGCCTGCGGCGGGATGTCACTCGCCGGATAGTGGAGGCCGAAGAACGACTCGAATCGTTCGGCCTTGGCCTCCCCGACCACCTCGCCATGTCCATCCTCAAGGAACCGGTAGACCATGACCCGATCGAAGCCGCTCAGGGCGCGAACCGAGTGCGCGATCGTGCCGTAAAGCTCGTCCATCGACGCGCAGTTCTGCATCCGGGCGGTCGCCTGCTTGAGGCGGCGGGCAATCGGCTCTCGCGACTCGGGCGCGGCGGCGTGCAGCGTGTCGGTCTGAGAGGCGACGAGCTCGTACTCGACGATCAGAACCCCTTGATAAAGGTGCGCCACTCCCAGGTGCATCCGATCGACCCGAGAGTGGCTGAACCACGTCCTCAGCGGGGTCGTCACGGTCTCCACGCCGTCGGCGACCAGGGCCTCGAGGATCTCCTCCGTCGCCGGGTCGACGAGGTCGCCGATGGCTCGTTCCGGAAGAGTCTCGGCGCTGACGCCGAGGATGGCCGGGGCGTTGAGGCTCCACTGGATGATCCGCAGCGTCTCCGGCGAGAGGGCCAGAAGGAGTCCGTGCGGCTGGATCGACCCGGGAATATGGATCGGCTCCCGTTCGCACTCCGTCAGGTCCGGGAGTTGCGCGGACGGTCTATCGGGCATCGAAGAGATCCGTGAGATGCTGAGAGAAACGATCGAACGTCAACAAGGTGGCAGACACCGCGGAAGTTATCACATCCGGTGAGGAAAGCTCGCGATTGGCCCAGCTCTGAAACTGCTGCCAGGTCTCCCCTGTCTTCGCGCCATAGGCGTGAAGGTAAGAGCCTCCGGATTCCGGGGTGATCCCCAGATGGCGCTGGAGTTCGCGTGAAAGCCGTTGAGCACCGAGCGCGGAGCCTTCGAGAACATAGAGCGCCCCGATCGCGCCGCCGCGGGAATCGACGAACGAGAAATCCGCGGGAGGAGGGCGTTCGCCGGAAGCCCGTGCTCCCAACCGGCGCAGATCGGTCTCGATCCAATCCGCGCGGCGCCTCCGGGCAGCATAGGGAAAGGAGCCATCGCGACCGAGCGCGGCATCGATCGCCTCGTCGGCCGGCCTGACCAGCGAGAAGAGAGCGCGAAGCAGACAGCCATAGTTCTCGCGGCTCGAGAACGCTCGAGCCCAGGGAAAGGCGGCTTCGAGCTGCTGATGTTTTTCCTGACTCGCCGTTTTCAGTGCGGCAACGGGCGAGACACCGGGATGGGACCTGGAACTCTCCAGCGACATGGGCGATGACCGGGCATGTTGATCGGGGGTTCCGAGTGGCGAGAGGGGTTTTGGCGCGGAATTCTTCGGGGCACAGGCCCGGGAGTCAATGCGTGAAGGCTCGCCTCCCGGGGAACTTCTTCCGTCATGAAACTTGCGAGACCGCGACTCGAAGGGGCACGGAGCCAGTCAGGTCTCAAGCTCACCCCGTTCAGACGCTTCGCAGATCAGACTGGCTTTGCGACCGCAATTGATGCTCTGCAACATCGATCGCCTTCAGCAGGCCGCGGGCTTTGTTGAGGGTCTCCTGGTACTCACTCGCGGGGACGCTGTCGGCAACGATGCCCGCCCCCGCCTGCACGTAGGCCCGCCCGTTCGCCATCACAAGAGTCCGCAGGGCGATGCAGGTATCCATGTTGCCGGTGAAGTCGATGTAGCCGACCGCCCCGGCGTAAGGGCCGCGGCGGTGACGCTCGATCTCGTCGATGATCTCCATCGCCCGGACCTTCGGGGCTCCCGAGACCGTCCCGGCCGGAAGCCCCGCCCGGAGCGCATCGATCGCAGAAGTTCCCGGCCGCAGCCTGCCATGCACGTTCGAAGTGATGTGCATGACGTGGCTGTACCGCTCGACCTGCATGACGTCGCTGATCTCGACCGAGCCGTACTCGGCGACGCGGCCGACGTCGTTGCGGGCGAGGTCAACCAGCATGACGTGCTCGGCCCGCTCCTTGGGGTCGGCGAGAAGATCGGCCGCGAGAGCCTTGTCTTCCTCTTCGGTCGCGCCCCGTTTGCGCGTTCCGGCGAGAGGCCGGATCGTCACGATTCCGTCCTCGACTCGCACCATGATCTCCGGAGAACTGCCGACGAGCGTGCAGCCGGGGGTCTTGAGCAGGAACATGAACGGGCTGGGGTTCACGACCCGCAGAGCCCGGTAGATGTCGAGCGGGGTCGCCGCAGTCTGGACCTCGAGCCGCTGGCTGATGACGACCTGGAAGATGTCGCCCGCCCGGATGTACTCCTTGCACTTCTCGACCCCCGCCTCGAACTCCGACTGCTCGAAGTTCGAGACGAACGGCATCGTCGCGTCGCGCGTCAGGTCGATGTCGAGCATCTTCAGCGGGAGGTCGCGCCGCTCGAGCCGGCCGCACAGGTCGTCGACCGCCGCACACGCCCGGTCGTACTCGTTCCGGAGGTCCGGTGCGTCGGTCCGGACGTGGGCCACGACCATCACCGTCTTGCGGATGTGATCGAAGATCACCATCTGGTCGTACAGGGCGAACGACAGATCGGGGACGAGGCGATCGTCCGGCGGCGCGTTCGGCAGCCGCTCCGAGTAGCGGATGACGTCGTATCCGGCGTACCCGACCGCCCCGCCGCAGAACCGCGGGAGCCCGGGCGGATGGACCGCGCGGTACTGATCGACGAACTGCTGCAGAAGGCCGAGGGGGTCGTCGCTGTGGATCGTCTCGTCGCGGCCCTCTCCCTGGATGCGGACGGCATTCCCCCGGGCTTCGATCCGCAGGAACGGAGCACCGCCCAGGAAGCTGAACCGTCCGACCTTTTCCCCGCCGACGACGCTCTCGAACAGGAAAGCCTCGTCTCCCCAGGCGGCGTTGCAGAAGGCCGAAACGGGGGTGAGGGTATCGCCGACCACCTGGCGGTAAATCGGGATCAGCTTCGCCGAGCCGGCGAGCTTCTGGACGGTTTCAAAGGGGGTGTGGCGGGACATACGGATTCCGGGACTCGAACGACGTGCGAGGGGATCGTATCCGGTGGTGTTGCCGGCCCCAAGACTGAGACGAATCCTGGGATATCTCTCGATGTGACTCGTTGGCGGACGGAGGAATGACAGCTACGATGCCGGGCAGGTGGGCGGGAATTGCATAGTGAATCGTGACCGATTGGGCCAATGCCTGCATATGAACGCTGCCCGCCTGGAAGGGCAGCACCGGCGCCGACCGAAACTTCGGTAAGGATTTCTGCGATGGCCTGGCTCCTGTTTCTCGATGAGAGCGGCCACGATCACAAGCAGATGCCATACGAGGTTCGCGGCGGAATCGCTCTGCTGGACGCCCAGCTATGGCCTTTCGTTCAGGCGATGCACCGCCTGGAGCTCGATTGTTTTGGTGGGCAACTGCACCAGTACAAAATGGAGCTGAAGGGGAGCACCTTACTTGACCGAAAGCGATTCAAGTTCGCTGCTCAAGCCGCACCGATGCCTGCAGAGGCCCGCCGTAAGCATGCACGCGCCTTTTTGACCAAAGGGCTGGAAAAGAAGACACCGACACGTGAGGAGTTCACCGCGTATGGGCAAGCATGCCTCGAGATGGCGCGTGGGACCTTCCAACTACTTCGCGAGAACAAGGCGGTGCTATTCGCGTCTGCAATCCCCCGCTCGGTTCGAAGGCCGAACGCTCCGCATGTCGAGGAGTTTCTACGCAAGGATCATGTGTTCATTCAGGAGCGGTTCTTCTACTTTCTGGAGATGCAGCGCCAGCACGGTCTGCTGGTGATGGACGAAGTTGAGAAAACGGCGGATCGGAAGTTTGTTCGACAACTGGAAGCGTATTTCACACGAACGAGTACAGGCCGTTACCGTACAGCCTGGATCGTCCCGTCTCCATTTTTTGTTTCGTCCGACATGGCCTACCCCGTCCAGGCAGCGGACCTGTGTATTTACTGCCTGAACTGGGGATTTCGGTTGCCGAGCCAAGGGATGGACGCCCCAAAAAGGGACGAGATCAGTGATGAGTTCGGCCGATGGCTTCACCAGTTGCAGTTCGTCGGCGACGGCGAGCGAGAGGGAAAAGTCTTTCCGTGCTGGGGGATTGTTTACGTGCAAAACCCGTATGCCCGCGGAAGGACGTGACGCAATACCGCGCAAGAAAAAAGAGGCAATGTCTTTGGAACCCCTTCTTTCGAAGCCGTTCCTCAACCGAGCCTCCACAATGACTATCGGTCCCCGGGACCAGGGAGTCAAGTAGAGCGATTTCGTCGCGAGGGCTTTTTCAATGTTCTTCGTGTGAGCACACCATTTAACGCTGCATCTGCGAACGCCCGATCGCCACCGTGAACTCGCTGATCGCCGGAACGAGCATTGCGAAGGCCGTGAATCCATAGGCCGAGACGACGCACAGCGCGACCCCCAGCGTCGAGTCGAGGACGAACGAGGCGATGGCGTAAAACGTCAGGAACGGCAGAATCGCCGCCGAAAGCGTCAGCGCGGGCGACGGGTTGCGATGCGTCAGCGACGCCCACAGCCCGAGGCTTCCCCCGAGGATAAAGACGAGGAACGGCGTCAGCTGCAGCCCGAACGACGAGCGGGCCTCCACGATCAGCATCATGCAGACGAAGATCCCGATGAACAGGAAGAAGACCGTCCCGAGCGAGTTGGCGATCGCCGTCCGAGACCGGCCGAAGCTGAGCCCCGCGTGCAGTCCGAGCATCGCGACGAACAGGACCAGCGTCCCGAAGCCGAGCAGGATATAGATCATGTTCTCGAGCGTCAGGTTCCCCTGAATGAGGGAGGCCGCGAGAAACAGGACCGGGACCAGGATCGCCTCTTTCGTGTTGTAGAGGATTCCGCCGAGCTTCCCGAAGATGAACTCCTTCGCGCTGATCTCGGTGACGAGCAGCAGTTCGAGGGTCTGGGCGTCCCGCTCGTTGGTCAGCGACGTCACCGCCTGGGCGTTGACGAGCAGGAGGCTCAGGAGGCTGATCGCCACGAAGGCGAATCCCCCCCGGCCGATGATCCCCAGGACCAGCCCTTCGTCGACACCCGGCCGCGCGAACGACCACCACACGGCGGCGGCGAGCAGGCAGTAGGCGAGCTTGATGAAGATCATCTTGCGACCGTACGCCCGCGTGCAGATCTCCCGCCACAGCACGGGCGTATCCCAGATCTTCCGCGGCGGACGAACCGCGGCGGTCGGCGTGTTCGCCTCCGCTTCGGCTTCGGTCGCCGTCTCCGGCGGGGCGATGAAGACATGCCGCGACGGATTCCAGACCCGCACCCGCCAGACGGTCCAGAGCGACAGCAGCAGGCCGAGCCCGCCGAGGGCCAGGACCGGTCCGAGCGCGCTGACCTGGGGGATCCGCGCCAGTGGCTGTGCCGCCAGCGGGTCGAGGACCGCCACCATGGCGCGGTACGGATCGAGCCAGCCGAAAAACCGGCCGAGCGGGGTGTCGGTCCCGAGAATCAGGGCGAGCGATTCGACCGTCGCGAGAAAGATCGCCCCGCCAAGGACGCTGATGGCGAGGGTCTGGAACGTCTTTTCCCGCCAGTAGGCAACGAGCGTCGCCCAGGCTCCGGCCGCGAAGGCGGACGCCAGGCAGATCGCTTCGATCCAGAGCACCTGTTCGAGGGTGATCCCCCCGAGGACCAGCAGGAATGCGAAGACGGGGAGCGAGACCCCGATGAGCGTCAGGACGATCAGGAGGCTTGCGAGGAGCTTGCCGTATACGAGCTCGCGGTCGCGAAGGTCGGTCATCAGCAGCAGGATGAGCGTGCCGCGGTCCTTCTCCTGCGAAACGCTTCCGGCCGAGAACAGGAGCGCGGCGGCCGTCACGAGCGTCAGCTGGACCAGCGCGAAGATGCTGGCGATGAATTCGCCGAACCGCGACAGATCGCCGACGTCCTGAATGATCCGCCGCTCGAACGTCGCCTGGCCGGCGGTGTACATGATGACCACGAGCGCGGCGATGTAGCCGGCCCGGATCAGGAAATGCTTGAGCTGCCGTGGGGCGGTCAGGGCTTCACGGCTGAAAAGGGGGCCAGCCAGCACGGTGTGGTCTCGACATTGAAACGCCGGCGAAAATGCCGGAAACCGCAGTATAGAGGGGGGAGACCCAGGGAACATCACCGCGGAGAGGCGGACGAAGCCGGCCCGCTACCCCCGTTCCGCCCCCCTGCCGGCACTGCGGCTTGAGCGCAAACGGTCCCGTCTGCAGCGAACCGGGTCCGGGGCGGACGCCCTCGTGCATGAATTCTTCATGAATCATTGAGTTCGGGGCTGTCGATTGTGCGGATTACGGGACTGTTGCGTCTCTTTCTTCTCGGAGCGGACGAGCCCTGTCGGTAAACTTTTCGGGTCGGGTTGTACGATCCGCCGATGTATCCCGGGAGAGCGCGAAACATTCCCGGCGTGATCAGGGTTCCATCCCCGGGGGGGCTGGCGTCGCGTGTCTCCGCTCTCCAGTTCGTCTGACTCCCGACTGGTCGTCAATGACCGGTTTTGAAACTGTCCGTTCGGAGTGATCCATGCGGTCTCGCTTCACGAGATTCGTCGCCGCTCTGCTG